>JAPPMM010000039.1 GCA_028819075.1 Gammaproteobacteria bacterium | reverse complement strand
ACCCGGGTTGTTCTCACCGAGGAGGAGTATCAGGCGCTGCTCGGGGTCTCGCGGCGGTTGGACTGGCGGTTCCACGTCGCGCTCGTGCTCGCGCACGAGACCGGGCACCGGATCGGCGCGGTTCGCAACCTGCTGTGGTCCGATGTGGACTTCGACGGAGAGACCATCCGCTGGCGGGCGCAGCACGAGAAGACGGGCTACGAGCACACGACGCCCTTGACCGAAGAGGCGTTGGCCGCCTTGGAGGAGGCGCGGGCGATGAGCGACGGGATCGCGGACGCGCCGGTGTTGCCCGCGACCCGGAATCCCTCGGAGTGCGTGGGCTTCCCGCAGACCCGCTTCTGGTGGAAGCGGGCGGAGCAGCTCGCGGGACTGGAGCCGAAGCGAGGGAGAGGCTGGCATTCGCTGCGGCGGAAGTTCGCCAGCGACCTGATGGACCTGCCGCTGAAGGTGCTCTGCGAACTCGGAGGCTGGAAGGCGGCCAAGACGGTGCTGCGCTGTTATCAGCAGCCCGACGAGGCCCAACTCAGGCAGGCGATCCGGAGCCGCCGGAGGGCGCGGGGCTGAAATTCGGTCGGCGGGAACCGAACGGCGGGAAATCGACGCCCGAATCCCGTAACTTCAATGGTCACAACAGATCCGCACGGAATGGCAAATGCTGGCCCATCGAATACCACCACCCCTACCGGCGAGGTCTCGATGAGCGTCTCCAGATCCGCGCGCGCCCTGCGCTCCTCACGGTGCGCGCGGGCGTTGGCGATCGCGGTCGCCGCCTGGGCGGCGAACAGCGTCAACACCTCCTCGTCGGCGTCGGTGAACTCGCGCCCGCCCTCCTTCTCGCCGAGAAAGAAGTTGCCGACGTTCATGTCGCGGTGTCGCAGCGGCGTGCCCAGCATCGTCTTCGATGGCATCACCTCATCCGAGAAACCCAGCGCCCGGACGAAGGCGGGCAGGTCCCCCACGCGAATCGGCGCGGCAAGACTCCTGAGGTGTTCGAACAGCTGCGGGCCGTACGCCCAGGCGACCAGTTCGTCCTGCTCGACCGGAGCAAAGCCGGACATCACCCACTCTTCGGCCTGTCCGGTGCCGTCGACGGTGACGATCACGCCAAAACGCGCCCCGGTCAGCGCGCGCGCGCTGTCGACGACCTCCTGCAGCACGGTGTCGAGGTCGAGGCTGGCACTCGCGCGCAGCACGGCCGCACTCAGCCTGGACACCCGTTCCCGGAGCGCCTCGATCTCCATCCTCAGTTCGCCCGAATCGCCCGCCATTCTCTCATCCCTTCCGAACCGCCCGATCGCGCACGGCGCATGCGCCCCGGACGGCCCGCCCGTTTGCTCGCGTGTCGCTCACTTGTCACGAAGATATATCCGATTTGTCGCGCGACAAGCGGCAGCACCTCCAGGAATGCTCCTTCTTGGCCGACGCCCCCCGAACGGTAGTATGTTCTTCCCATGGACGATCCGATTCGCCTGAGGGGCGCGAGCCAGCACAACCTGGCGAACCTGGATCTGGACATCCCGCGGCGGGCCTTCACGGTGATCACCGGGCCGTCGGGATCGGGAAAATCCTCCCTGGCGCTGGACACGCTCTTTGCCGAGGGCCAGCGCCGCTACGTCGAGTCGCTCTCGACCTACGCCAAGCAGTTCCTCGACCGCATGCGGAAGCCGCGGGTCGAGTCGGTGGAAGGGATCCCGCCGGCGGTGGCCATCGAGCAGAAAAACCCGACCCGGTCCAGCCGCTCGACGGTCGGTACCGCGACCGAGGTCTACGATTACCTGCGCCTGCTGTGGGCGCGCGTCGGGCACACGCACTGCCCGCGCTGCGGCCGGCGGATCCGGCGGGACACGGTTTCGGGCGCGGTGGACGGCGTGCTCTCACTGCCGGACGGGGAGCGGATCATGGTCGCGTTTCCGCTCCAGGCCAGCGGGCGCGCCACCCACGCCCAGGTGGTCGAGACGCTGCGCGCCGCCGGATTCCTGCGGGTCATGGCGGACGGGGCGGTGATCGACCTGGCCGCGTCGGGCTCCGGTGATCCCATGCGCGCTGGCGCCGACCTGACGGTTGCGCGGGAAGCCCTGGTGGTGGTCGACCGGCTGGCCGTCGCCCCCGGTGTCCGCGACCGCCTGGCCGACTCCCTGGGAGTGGCGTTCGTCCAGGGGCTGGGCGAAGCGGTGATCGTGCGGCCGTCCCGAGCCCCCGGTGAGTCCCGCCTGCGCTTCACCGAGCGCTTCCGCTGCCCGCTCCATCCCGACATCGAATTCGCCGACCCGACCCCGAAGCTCTTCTCCTTCAACAGCCCCTACGGCTCCTGCACCACCTGCACCGGCTTCGGCGCGACCCTCGAATACGACGAGGATCTCATCGTGCCCAACCACGGGCGCTCGCTGGCGGCGGGCGCGGTGGATCCGTGGGAGAAGCCACGCTACGTGCGCGAGCGCGCCCGGCTGCGCGATTTCGCCCGCAAGCGCGGGGTGAGCAGGCACGAACCCTGGAGCGAGCTGCCCGGGTTCTTCCGCGAGGAGGTTCTGCGCGGCTGCCCCGAGTTCATCGGCATCATCCCCTTCCTGCGTTCGCGCGAGCGGCAGCGCCGCAAGCAGTTCATCCGCGTCTTCCTGCGCCGCTACCAGAGCGCCGTTCCCTGCGCGAGTTGCGGCGGGGCCCGCATCCGCGCCGAGGCCCTCAACGTGCGCGTGGGCGGACGCACCCTCCCCGAGGTCTGCGCCTTCCCCATGGACGAGCTGCTGCCCTGGATCGACGGGCTCGAGCTCTCCGGGATGGAGGAGGAAATCGCGGAGACCATCCTGCGCGAAATCCGCGACCGCCTGGGGTTCCTGGTGGATGTGGGGCTCGGCTACCTGACGCTTTCGCGCCAGACGCGCACGCTCTCGGGAGGGGAGGCGCAGCGCATCAACCTGGCCAACGCGCTCGGGTCGCGGCTGGTGGACACCCTGTACGTCCTGGACGAGCCCACCGTGGGGCTCCATCCGCGCGACACGGCGGCCATGCTGGCGCTGCTCCGGCGGCTCTCCCGCGCGGGCAACACGGTCGTGGTGGTGGAACACGACCCCCAGGTCATCGTCGCCGCCGACCACGTCATCGAGCTCGGTCCAGAGTCGGGCGAGAAGGGCGGGCAGGTGGTCTTCGAGGGTCCGCCCGCCGGGCTCGCGGACGCCGGCACCGCCACGGGGCGCCTCATCGCCGGCGCAGCCAATCCTCGGATCTCCCGCAAGCGGGGCCACCCGGGCGGCCGCATCGAATTGCGCGGCGCCCGTCTGCACAACCTGAGGGACGTGGACATCGACGTCCCGCTGCGCGCCCTCACCGTGGTGACCGGGGTGTCCGGCTCGGGCAAGTCCACCCTGGTCAACGACGTGCTCTACCGCGCCCTCGAGCGCGAGATGAACGACGGCGAGACCACCGCCCGTCTGCACATCGGCGAGCTCGTCGGAGAATACGGCTCCATCGCCAACGCCTCCCACCTGGCCGACGTGGCGCGCATCGACCAGTCGCCCATCGGGCGCACGCCCCGGTCGAACTCGGTCACCTACATCAAGGCGTGGGACGAGGTGCGCAAGCTCTTCGCCGCCCAGCCGCTCGCGCGCAGGAAACGGTATCAGCCGCGCCACTTCTCCTTCAACGTCGCCGCCGGCCGCTGCGAGGCCTGCCAGGGAGCGGGCCAGGTCGAGATCGAGATGATCTTCATGGCGGACGTCTACATACCATGCGACGTCTGCTGCGGGACCCGTTTCAAGGGCGAGATCCTGGACGTGACCTACAAGGGGCTCCACATCGCGGAGGTGCTGGAACTCACGGTCGATCAGGCCATCCGCTTCTTCATGAGGCAGAGGCGCCTCGGCAAGATCCTCTGGCATCTGCAGGACGTGGGGCTCGGCTACCTGCGGCTCGGCCAGCCCGCCCCCACCCTTTCCGGGGGGGAGGCCCAGCGGCTCAAGATCGCCCGCGAACTGTCCGGGGCGTCCGGGCGCCGGGGCAGCAAGCTCTACATCCTGGACGAGCCCACCACCGGACTCTCCGGCAACGAAGTGGCCAGGCTCCTGCAGGTTCTGATGCGCTTGATCGACGCCGGAAACACGGTCATTGTCATCGAACACAACCTGGATGTGATTCGCGCCGCGGACTGGATCATCGATCTGGGACCGGGCGCCGGAGCCCGCGGAGGACGGGTAGTCGCCATGGGCCGCCCGCACGAGGTGATGGCCGAGCGCGCGAGCGTGACCGGTGCGTGCCTCGCCCGCCTCCCGGAGCCGACCCTGCAACGGACGAGGCTGACGTGAACAAGAAGCGAAACGGCGCCGCGCTCCCACCCGGGCCGGCCGTCCTGGCATGCGTCGCGCTGGCCTGCGCCGCCGGGGCCGGCCCGGCGCACGCCCAGGCGTTCGAACTGCCCCCGATCCCCATCGACACCTTCTCGCTCGACAACGGGCTGCGCGTGATCGTGAGCGAGGACCACTCGGCGCCGGTGGTGGCGGTCAACATGTGGTATCACGTCGGCAGCGCGCACGAGGTCCCGGGAAGGACCGGATTCGCGCACTTCTTCGAGCACCTGGTGTTCGAGGAGACCGAGAACCTGGGCAACGGCGACTTCGCCAGGCTGGTCAACAACGCCGGCGGGACGTACAACGGCACCACCTCCACGGACCGCACGGCGTATTTCGAGACCCTCCCCTCCAACCGGGTCAACCTGTCCTTCTGGCTGCACGCGGAGCGCCTGGGCCGCCTCGTGGTGAGCGAACGCGGCTTCGAGAACCAGCGCGAAGTGGTGAAGGAGGAGCGCCGCCTGCGCATCGACAACGTGGCGTACGCGCAGGCGCAAATCGTCCTGGATTCGCTTTCCACCGACTACGAGCCCTACCGGCATACGCCGATCGGCTCGATGGAGGATCTCGACGCGGCCACCACGGATGACGTGAAGGACTTCTACGAGCGCTACTACGTGCCCAACAACGCCACCCTGGCCGTGGCCGGCGCGGTTACCACCGGCCAGATCCGGGCGCTGGCGGAAGAGTATTTCGGCGCGATTCCCCGAGGGGAGGACGTGCCGCCGCTGCCCGAGCCGCCGGTCACGCCCCGCATCGACGGGGAGCGCACGGCTTCGGTCAGCGACGAACACGCCCGGCTGCCGTTCCTCTACATGGGGTACAACGTCCCGGAGGCCGGCCACCCGGACGTCTACCCGCTCGCCGTGCTTTCCCAGGTTTTCAGCGCGGGCGAGAGCAGCCGCCTGCACCAGCGTCTGGTCAAGGGGGACGAACTGGCTCCGGTGGTCATCTCGGGGCTGCAGCAGCGGCTCGGATCCGGGCTCATGCTGTTCGGAAGCCTGCCCCACGCAGGCGGCAACATCGAAGAGATCCGCGCCGTCATCGAGGAGGAGATCGAGAAGCTGAAGGCCGACGGCATCACCGGGCGCGAGTTGGAGAAGGCGCTCAACCAGCAGCGCGCCGCCCAGGTAGCGAGCCGCATGACCGTCAGCGCCAAGGCCAGCATCCTGCAGTCCTTCGCGCTCACCTACGGCGATCCCTTTGAGGTCAACAACGTGCTTTCCCGCTACGAGGCGGTGACCCTCGATGACGTCCTGAACGTCGCCCGCAAGTACCTCGTTCCCGAGAACCGAACCGTTGTCGTCGCCCGGCCCACCGGAGGAGTGATCCCATGATCGTGCCGCGCAGAACCCCGGGCCGCGCCCCGCTCGCCGCGCTGGTCCTGGCCGCAGTCGCGCTCGCGAGCCCGGCGGTCGCCGCCGCGCAGGATGGCCCTCCCGAGCCCCTGCCGCTCGACGACATCCCGTTTCCGGCCTTCGAGGAGCGTCTGCTGTCCAACGGCGCCGACCTGATCGTGGTGCCCCACGACGAGCAGCCGTTCGTCACCGTGAACCTCGTCGTGCGGGCGGGCAACGCCGCCGACCCCCGCAACCGCGCGGGCGTGGCCGCGACGGTGGCCAGCCTGCTCAACAAGGGCACGGATAGCCGCACCGCGCTGGAAATCGCCGATGCCACCGACCACATCGGTGCGACCCTGTCCGCGGTCGCGGGCGACGACTGGACGAGCGTGGTTCTCGGAGTCGTGACCTCCCAGCTCGACGCCGGCCTCGAGCTCCTGGGCGACATCGTCGTCAACCCCAGCTTCCCCGACGAAGAGATCGACCAATACCGCCAGCAGACGGTCACGGGCCTCCAGGTGCAGCTCGGCTCGCCCGGATTCCTGGCCAGCCGGGAATTCCAGCAGGCGGTGTACGGACGCCATCCCTACGGGCTTCTCCCCACGCCCGAGAGCATCGAGCGCATCCGGCGTTCGGACCTGATCGCCTACCACCTGCGCCACTACAAGCCCACCAACGCGCTCGTGGTCGTCGCGGGCGACGTGACCGTGGACGACATCGAAGCCCGCCTCAACCAGGCGCTGGCCGACTGGGAGCCCGGTCCCTCGCGGCCGCCCACCTACTTCGACATTCCCGGCCGCGAAGAGAAGGAGATCATCCTGGTGCACCGGCCGGAATCGGTGCAGTCCACCATCCTGGTCGGACAGTCCGCCATGAAGGGCGACCACGAGGACTGGATGCCGCTCAACCTGGGCAGCCGCGTACTGGGCGGTTCCAGCACGGGCCGTCTCTTCCAGGTGCTGCGCGAGGAAAAGGGATGGACCTACGGATCGTACACGTCCGCGGTGCGCAAGCGCGACCTGGGCTATTTCCTCGCCAACGCCGAGGTGCGCAGCGAGGTGACCGACAGTGCCCTCGCCGAACTGCTCAACCAGGTCGAGATCATCCGCTCCGAGCCGGTTCCCGGCGACGAGCTGTCGGACGTGCAGGACTATCTCATCGGGTCGTTCCCGCGGACCGTCGAGACGCCCCAGGCAATCGCCAGCCAGGTCATGACCTACCGGCTGCGGGGCCGCTCCACCGAGGAGCTGGTGTCGTACCGCGACCGGGTCGCGGCCGTGGCCCCCGAGGACATCCGGGACGCGCTGGTGGAGCACTTCGATCCGGAGCGCGCCGTGGTCGTGGTGGTGGGCGACGCCACTCAGGTCCGCTCGAACCTCACCCGCTTCGGCCGCGTGCGCATGGTCGACGCGGAAGGCAACCAGCTCACCATCGACGATGTCGAGGTAAGGGACTCCGACATCGCCTACGACCCCTCGGTGCTCGAGCCCGGCATCTGGCGCTACCGGCTGATGGTGCAGGATCGGCAGGTCGCGGACATGGAGCGAGTGCTGGGGTTCGCCACCCGCGACGACGAGCGCACCATGTCCCTGACCAGCACGGTTCGCGTCAACAACCTCACCCAGGTCTCGGAGGTGTTCTTCTCGCCGCGCAGCTTCCGCCCCATAGCCAACACCTTCCGGCTCATCACCGCCGAAGGGCAGGCGAACTGGGAGCTGGAGATCGACGGTGAACGCGTCACCGGCCGGGCCACGGCGACCGGCCGCGAGGAAACCGGGATCGAACGGGAAGTGGTGCGCGGGGCGCTGCTGGGCGAGATGGATGAGCTGGTGGCGTGGATTTCGGAACTGGAGGAAGGCCAGGAGCTGCGCTATCCGGTCGTCCAGCCCCAGAGCGGCCGCGCGCGCACGGTCACCATGCGGGTTCGCGGCAACACGGAGATCACGGTTCCGGCGGGGACCTTCGAGGTCGTCGAAGTGCGCTTCAGCGGCGGGGAAGGCAGCCAGCGCGCGTACTTCACCGTCGAGCGGCCGCGTGTGCTGGTTCGCGCCGAATCCACCGGATCCCCGGTGACCGTCGAGCTGGTGGAGATACCCGGCGGGTAGGCGCGGACGGACCCCGAAAAACGCAGGCTTGTCGAGGGCCGCAAACGTAGCTCTGCCCTGCGTTTTCCGTTAGTTTCAACAGGTTCCGCAATACCGCCGATTCGTCGGCCCCCAATGCGTTCATTTCACGAGGAGAAGGGGATGAGGAACGTTCTCGCCATTCTCGCTCTCTCCGGAGTCCTGGCGGCGTGCGCCGGCGTACAGCTGCCTCCCAAGGCGGGTCCGGAAGAAGTCGAAGTCATCGTTCCGGCGATGGGTCAGGCCGCCCGCGAAGGCTACCGGACGATCGGTCCTGTTACGGCCCGCGCGCCCCTGGGCACTTCCAACCAGGACATGCTGCTCCTGCTCCGGACCGAAGCCGCGGCGCTCGGCGCGGACGCCATCATCTTCGAGCGCATCGAAGACACCACGCGCACCCAGGCGACCGCCGACATCGGCCGCAACCAGGGACTCATCGGCCACGCGCTAGCCATCTACTATCCGGCACCGGGCACCTGAGGCCAATCAGGGGCGTTTCGTTCCGTCGTCGTCGCGGATGAGGGCGGGGCCTGCCGGCAGCGTGCTCCCGCGCGCCTAACCCCCACGAGGCATCTGCATGGATTCCGCCCCCGGAGAACGGATACTCGCGCGCCTGCTTGAAGACGAAATGCGGGAGTCGTTCATCGACTATTCGATGAGCGTCATCGTCCGCCGCGCGCTCCCCGATGTCCGCGACGGCCTGAAGCCCGTGCACCGTCGCATCCTCTACGCCATGAGCGAGCTGGGGCTCGGCCCCGGCCGTCCCTACAAGAAGAGCGCGACCGTCGTCGGCGAGGTGCTGGGCAAGTACCATCCGCACGGCGATTCGGCGGTCTACGACTCCATGGCGCGCATGGTGCAGGACTTCTCGCTGCGCTACCCGCTGGTCGATGGCCAGGGCAACTTCGGCTCCATCGACGGGGATTCGCCCGCGGCCTACCGCTACACCGAGGCGCGGCTCACCCCGCTGGCGACCCAGCTGCTCACCGACATCGACGAGGAAACCGTCGATTTCATTCCCAACTTCGACGGGCGCATCGACGAGCCCACGGTGCTTCCCGCGCGAGCGCCCAACCTGCTGGTCAACGGCAGCTCGGGGATCGCGGTGGGAATGGCCACCAACATCCCGCCCCACAACCTGCGCGAGGTGGTCGACGCGACCATCGCGCTGATCGAGAATCCGGACCTCCCCCAGGAGGTGCTGGAGAGCATCGTCACCGGGCCCGACTTCCCCACCGGCGCCTTCATCTGCGGCCGCCGCGGCATCCGCGACGCATACCGCACCGGCCGCGGCCGCATCGTGATGCGCGCCCGCACCGATATCGAGGACGCCGGCAGGCGGACCAACGCCCGCATCGTCGTGCGCGCGATCCCGTTCATGGTCAACAAGACCCGCCTGATCGAGCAGATCGCCCAGATGGTGCGCGAGAAGAAGCTCACCCAGGTATCGGCGCTGCGCGACGAGTCCGACCGCGACGGCATGCGCATCGTGATCGAGCTGAAGCGCGGCACCGTGCCCCAGGTGGTTCTGAACCTGCTCTACAAGCACACCCAGATGCAGGCGACCTTCGGCACCATCCTGCTCGCACTGGTGAACGGCGTGCCCCGCGTGATGGGGCTGCGCGAGATCCTCTTCCACTTCGTGGATCACCGGCACGACGTGGTGGTGCGCCGGAGCGAGTTCCGGCTGGCCAAGGCGCGGGAGCGCGAACACATTCTCGAGGGCCTCAAGGTCGCCGTCGACAACATCGACCGGGTGATCGCCATCATCCGCTCCTCGCCGGATACCACCACCGCCAGGGCGCGGCTGCGGGCGGAGCCGTTCTCCTCCCCCCTCACCGAGCGGCAGGCCGAGGCCATCCTCAACATGCGCCTCGCCCGCCTCACCGGCCTCGAGATCGACAAGCTGGAGCGGGAGCTGGCCGACGTGCGCGCCGTCATCGCGGAGCTGGACGAAATCCTCTCCAGCCGACCGCGGCGCATGCAGATCATCGTCGACGAGCTCCGGGAGGTCGCGAAGCGGTTCGGGGACGACCGGCGGACCGAGATCCTCACCGGCGTGGCCGACCTGGAGATGGAGGACCTCATCAAGGATGAGGAGGTCGTGCTCACCGTCAGCCGGCAGGGCTATCTGAAGCGCATCCCGCTGACCACGTACCGCGCGCAGCGGCGCGGCGGCCGCGGGCTCAAGGGCATGGCCACCAAGGACGAGGACGAGGTCGGGCACCTCTTCGTGGCCTCCACCCATGACTACCTGATGATCTTCACCCGGTCGGGGAAGTGCCACTGGATCAAGGTCTGGGAGGCGCCCGACGCGGGGCGCTACTCGCGCGGCAAGCCGGTGGTCAACCTGCGCGACATCGACCCGGACGACGGGATCGCCGCGTTCGTGCCGGTGCGCACCTTCGCCCCGGACTGCTACCTGCTGTTCTGCACCCGCAAGGGCATCGTCAAGAAGACGCCGCTCTCGGCGTACGGCAACGTCCGCATGGTGGGCCTGCACGCCATTCGGGTGGATGAGGACGACGAGCTGATCGACGTGCAGATCACGGACGGCGCCAGCGAAGTCCTTCTGGCCACGCGCGCGGGCCAGGCCATCCGTTTCCGCGAGTCGGATGTCCGTCCCATGGGACGGGTGGCGCGCGGGGTGAACGGCATTCGCCTGCGGGAAGGCGACGAGGTGGTGGGCATGATGGTCCCCTCCGAGGACTCGTCGATCCTGGTGGCCACCCGCGGCGGCATGGGCAAGCGCTCCGCCGTCGATGACTACCGGCTGCAGCGGCGCGGCGGGTTCGGGGTGATCAACATGAAGACGACGGGGAAGACGGGCCCGGTGGTGGCGGTAAAGGCCGTGCACCCGTCCGACGAACTCATGCTGGTGACGCGCAACGGCGTGGTGAACCGGCAGCGCGTGGAGGAGATCCGCGTGATCGGCCGGCTGACCCAGGGGGTGCGCCTGGTGAACCTGGACGAGAACGACGAGCTGGTCGATCTGGCGCGGGTGATGGGCGACAACGGGGACGAGGCCGGCCCCGAGGCCGAAGACGGCGGCCTGCAAGGCGACCGGGAGGCGGCTGCCGGCGCCGGCCGGGAGAGCGCCGGGTGACGGTTCCGTCGCTCGAAAGCGTACGTGCGGCGGCGGCGCGCCTGAAGGGCGTGGCGGTACGGACCCCACTGCTCTGGTCCCCCGATCTTTCCGATGAGGTGGGCGCGAGCGTGCGCCTGAAGTGCGAGTCGCTCCAGCGCTGCGGCGCCTTCAAGCTGCGCGGGAGCTACAACTTCATCTCACAGCTCTCCGACGAGGATGTGGCGCGCGGGGTGATCACCTACTCCTCGGGCAACCACGCGCAGGGGGTGGCGCTGGCGGCCCGCATCCGCGGGGTGCGCGCGGTGGTGGTCATGCCGACCACGGCGCCGGCCGTGAAGCACCGGGGCGCGGCCCGGCTGGGGGCCGAGGTCGTGTTCGAGGGCACCACCTCGGTGGAGCGGCGGGCGCGGGCGGAGGAGATCGCCGCCGCCGAGGGGCTCGCGATCGTTCCGCCCTTCGACCATTCGGACATCATCTCCGGTCAGGGCACGGTGGGCCTGGAGATCGCCGCGGACTGGCCCGAGGTGGACACCGCGATCGTGCCCATCGGCGGCGGCGGGCTGGCGGCGGGCACGGCGGTGGCGCTGCGGGCCCTGCGCCCCGGCATGCGCATCATCGGGGTGGAGCCAGAGGGGGCGGCGTCCATGCGGGCCGCGCTGGACGCGGGCCGGGTGGTGCGCATCGAGCGCATCGACACCATCGCGGACGGACTGGCGCCCGTGCAGGTGGGCGACCTCACCTACGCGCTCGTGCGCGACCTGGTGGACGAGGTGGTGCTCGTGTCCGACGCTGCCATCCGCGAGGCGGCCGTCTTCCTGCTCAAGCGCGCAAAGCTGGTGGCGGAGTTCTCGGGAGCGGCCACGGTGGCGGCGCTCCGGTCGCGGGCCGCCGGCTTCGGCGACCGGGTGGCGGCCGTGATCAGCGGCGGCAACGCCGATGTGGCCGCCCTCGTGGCGCGCGCGGATTCGGCGGCGGAATCGTGAAGCGCCTCATCCTCTTCGATGTCGATGGCACCCTGGTGTGGGGCGGCCCGGCCAAGGAGGCGTTCACCGTCGCCCTGGCGCGGGTCTTCGGCGCCACTCCTCCCGTGAACCTGACGCTCGATCGGGTCGTCGAGCTGGCGCCCAAGGTCGTCTTCGCGGGCCGGACCGACCCGCAGATCGCGCGCCAACTCCTGCGCAGGGCGGGGCTCGACGACGACCGCATCGACGAGGGATTGCCCCGGCTGTGGACGCTCTACCCGCGTGAACTCGAGCGGCGCCTGCCCGCAAAGCCCGTCACCGCCCTGGCGGGCGTGCCCGAACTGCTGGCGGCGCTGGGCGACCGCGACGACGTGGCGATGGGCCTGGTCACCGGCAACATCCGGGAGGGCGCGCGCCTGAAGCTGGGTTCGGCCGGGCTGGCGGCGGACGCGTTCCCGGCCGGCGGCTTCGGCTGCGACCGGGAAAGCCGCAACCACCTGCCCGCCGTCGCCGTCGGCCGGGCGGAGCAGGTGTGGGGGGTAAGCTTTCCGCCGGAGTCGGTGGTGGTCGTGGGGGACACCCCGCTCGACGTGGAATGCGGCCGCCACTTCGGGGCGCGCACCGTCGCCGTGGCCACCGGGCACTTCGGCGCGGCCGAACTGGAAGCCACCGGCGCCGACCACGTCGCGCCCGACCTGACCCGCACCCGGGAAGTGGTAGACGTGCTGATGGCGTAGGCCGGGGGTCGAGAGAGAACTGCCATCTTGTGCGCGGGTTCGCCGACGCGCCAAGTTAACCGGCGGCCGGAGGTGCGGGGCACACATCGCGCCCGCCACCCCACCACGCGACCAGACGCGCGTGGTTTTTCGACAACGACCGGCGACGGAGTAGCGGAGATGTCCAGCAGAGCACGGCAGCGAAAGGAAATGAGGCAGAAGCCCACCGGGGGTGGCGTCAAGCGCCTTTACCTCATCCTCGGTGGGGTGGCGATCATCGGCGTGGTGGCGGCGGTCTACACGACCGGATCGACGGTGTTCAGCAACGCCGTCACCGAGCCGGTGGACCTGGGCGACCTCTCCGACGAGGAACTCGTCGACCTGGCGTACGGCAGCGAAATGGGAGACCCGGAGGCTTCCATCTCGGTCGTGGAGTTCGGGGACTATCAGTGTCCGGGCTGCGCCATGTTCGCCTCCGGGGTCAAGCCCCTCATCGAACTGAACCTGGTCGGCACCGGGCGGGCGAAGTTCGTCTTCTACGATCTGCCGCTGGTGGGCATTCACTCCAACTCGTTCCTCGCGTCGCGAGCGTCCCATTGCGCCGGCGACCAGGGCGGCTACTGGGAATACCACAACACGCTCTTCGATAATCAGTTCTCATGGGCGGCCTCGGGCGATCCGGTGGGTAATTTCGTCGGCTACGCGCGTGCCCTTGGGCTCGACGACGGCGCGTTTCGCGACTGCCTCAACTCGGACCGGCACGCCGACCGGGTATCGGCGAATCTCCGACTGGCCAGCGCGCTCAGCCTGACCAGCACTCCGAGCGTTCTGGTCAGCCGCGGGAGCGGAGCCGCGAGAAGGCTGCCCGACACCAGCTACGCCACCATCGAGAATGCGGTCGAGGCGCTGACGGAAGGAGAGCCATGAGCGGAGGCGAAACCGCCACGGTGCGCCTGGTGTTCGTCGACAGAGGGGTCTATCACCACGAGGACGTGCGGCTGCCCAGCGCCGGTTTGAACTCCAGCGAACGCCTTATCGACTGCCTGCGCGAAGACCCGGATGTGCTCGGCGATCTCTACGTGGACCTCAAGCGGCTGTGCGCCGCGTACCGGGTGGAGGACGGGGACGCGTAGGAGAACGAACGCAAGCCCCCGGCGTTCCAGCCGGGGGCGGCGAGAGGTGGTTTAGTCCGGGTCGTCGATGTCGGTCAGCACCCCGAGCGCCCGTTCCCGCGTCCATTCGTGCACCACGGGAGGAGGCCACGCGCCGGCGCCCGCGCGCTCCAGGATCCTCTCCGCTTCCTCCCGGGCGCGCCGCGCCGTCCCGGCCTCGAGCGCATCCGCGTTCAGCGCGTCCCGAAGTTCGTCCTCGTCGAGGAGCCTCGGCACCTGTCCCGGCTTCATCCACACATCGAGAAAGAGATCGGTGGTGCGCCAGATGTTTCCGGGCAGCATCTCGACAGGCGTGAGCAGGTTGGCGTAGAAGCCCGTGAACGCGCCCTCGGCGTTGTGGAAGCGGCCGATGTCGTGCCAGAGGCCCGGAAAGGTGAACCAGACGATGTCCGATCCGGTCTCGAGCACGACCTCTCCGCCCAGTTCCATCGGCGCGGGGACGCGGATGCGGCGCGAGAAGGTGACGATCACCTGCGGATTCTGATGGATGATGGGCTGGCGGAAGGTCTGGAGATGATCCGGGGGCCGCAGATAGAGGATGGTGACGTGGGGAAGAGATCGGCCCGGCTCCGGACTCATACCCTCTCCACGAAGATGTCCATGATGCCCCCGCATACCGCCGGGCTCCATCCCAGCAGGTCCTCGGTGAGGTCGACCTTCACCAGGCGCGGGACGCCGTCCTCGATCACCTCGTGCGCCGCCTCGATGACCTCCGCCTCCCCGCACCCGCCGCCGACCGTGCCCACCAGCCCGGTCTCAGGGTCCACCAGCATGCGCGAGCCGGCCTTGCGCGGCGTCGAGCCCCGCGTGGAGACGATGGTCGCGAGCGCCGCCGGCCGGCCGGCCCGCACCGTCGCGAGAACGGCTTCGTAGACTTCCTGGTCGCCCGGCGAACTCATTTCACACTCCCTGTAGGCGGTTTCTTCGCCAGGAAGCGCTCGACGATGCGCTCCCGGGTTCGCAGCGGCGTGCCCGTCCCGCCGCGCCGTTCGAGGATCATCTCCCCCAGGACGCTGATCGCGATCTCGGCCGGCGTCTGCGCGCCGATGTCGAGCCCCACCGGAGCGCGCACGCGGGCGATGACCTCGTGGGGGATTCCCTCCGCCTCGAGCTGAATGAAGGTGGCCCGGACGCGGCGGCGGCTGCCGATCATGCCGATGTACGCCGGTTGCGCGTCGCCGTGACGGGCCAGCAGCCGGCGCAGGCACTCGTAGTCGTACTTGTGCCCGCGGGTCACCAGCACGAAATGACACCCCGCGTGGACGTCGATGCCGGAGAGGGGATCGGCGAAGTCGATGGTGCGCACGGCGGCGGCTTCCGGGAACCGTTCGCGGGTGGCGAACTCGGGACGGTCGTCCAGCACGGTGACCTCGAAGTCCAGCAGCGTGCCCAGGGTGGCGAGGGGCTGGGCGATGTGCCCGGCGCCCACCACGATGAGTTCCTGGCGGGGACGGTGGCCCTCCGCGTACACCTGCAGACGCCGGCCCGCCGGCGTCTGCAGGTTGTGGAGGGATCCGCCGTGCCCGCGCGCCAGCCGCTCGCGGCTCGCGGCGGCCAGCGCGGCCGCGTCCAGTTCGGGATCCCCGAGCGATCCCTCGACCGCATCCGGACGCACCAGCATGCGGGCACCGGCCGCGCGCCCTTCGCTGTCCGAGACCACCAGCAGCTCGACCGTGCCCCGCGACCCGCGCAGCGACTCGAGGATGCGGGCGGCCGCCGCAGCCGCGTCGGGGCCGGCGAGATCGCCCGTGCCGGGTGCGGACGCGACCGGCCGGGGTTTCACGGCCCGACCGGCGGGCGGGTCCGGTACGTCGGTGGGCGGGTCCGGTACGTCGGTGGGCGTGTCGGCCGCGTGGGACTCGCGCACCTCGGCCGCGTCGGGCCCCGGCAGCTCGGCCATGTTCACGCCACCTGGAAGTGCCGGCGGTACTCGGCCGGCGTATCGATGTCGGCGACCACGCCGGCGTCCTCCACCGGACATTCGCGGACGCGGGAGGGGCGCCGCCGCACGACCGTGCGGGCTCCTTCGGGAAGGGCGGGGTCGAGAAGTTCGGGGAACAGGCGGCGATGGAAGAGGGCCGGGTGACCGCGCCGGCCGCGCCAGGTCGGGAGCACGATGTCGGCCGACCCCTCCTCGAAGCACGCCGCCAGCGCCCGCACCGTGGCGCCCGTCACCAGCGGGTGATCGACCGGGCAGACGGCGCATCCGTCCATCCCGCCGCCCCACCCCGCCAGCGCCAGCCGGATGGACGAAATGGGTCCCTCGTCGGGGTCGGGGTTGGCCGCCGCCACGGCGCCGGCAGCTTCCGCTTCCCGCGCCACGGCGCCGGCAGCCTCCCTCGCCACCACGACCACCGGGTCGCATCCGCCCGCCGCGAGGGCGGACACGACACGCACCAGAAAGGACTGTCCACCCGCATCGAGAAGCGCCTTGGCGCTTCCCATGCGGGTGGACAGTCCGCAGGCGGGCACTACGCCCAGCAGCTTCGGTGGACGGTCCACGAGGCCGGAATCCCGGCCGGGGTGACCGGGCGGGCGCCCGTCCGGTCCGGTCAGAGGATGGGCCGAACCTGTGCGTTGCTTTCGTCGAGCGTGAAGGTCACAGGCTCACCCTCCACCGTCAGCGGGACGTTCCAGTAGAGCTCGTCGAAGGAGCGCTCCCAGCGCGCGTACACCCAGTACTGTCCGGCGGGCGCCGCCGTGAGCACGCTACCAGAGGCGTCGGTGGTGTCCACCACCGGGTCGAGGCCGCTCACGTCGATCATGAACTGGGCGACCGTGCCGTAGTCGGCGAACGCATCGTCGCCCCACATCTCCCGGAGCATCCTGACCTGGTCGGCCTGCTCGATCATGGATCCCTGGATGGAGGTGAACTCCTCGAAGGCGGCGTCGCGCTGGCGCTCCACCTGGGCGAGTCGCTGCTCCTTTTCGTCGAACTCCATGAACAGCACCCGGTACTGGGCTTCGGCGGGATTGAGCCGCTCCATTTCCGTGCTGAGACCGAGAAGGTCCTCCCTCAGCAGCGACCACTCGCTCTCCCGGCTCTGCCATTCCGCCTGTGCCGCGGCTACTTGGCTTTGAGCTTCGAGCAGATCCGGTGGAATCTCCGGCTCGGGGGTGCCGGCTTCGCGCGCCAGCGAGTCGAAGATCGCGTCGCGGTCGAAGGGAAGGAGCTGGATTTCCATGTCGGCCAGCGGCCGCACCTCCGTTCCCCCGGCGCCGGCAACCTCCATCTGCGCGTTGATCGTGACGTCGGTCGGCCCGCATGCGGCGGAGGCGATGGTGCCGACGAAAGCGAGGAAAAGGATTGCGTTCCTCATGGTGCAGTTACTCCAGGCTATCACGTTGAAACTTCCGAGCTGGCTCCTTCCGGCTCGCAGGCGATGCATTCGACGTAATTCGGACCGCAAGGTAACTGCCCCCATGCCGATGCATCAAGACGGCGGCCCCCCCGGTCCGTAGACCAGCACGCGTGGCTCGCCGAGGCCGGCTGCCGCCCGCTGGACCTCCTCGGAAGACAGACCCTCCATGGCCGCACGCAGTTCCCCCGGCCCGCCGTCCGATTCCGCTTCGATGAGCAATCGGCGGCCTTCGCGCTCGGGATCCGCCATTGCGAGCGCCCGTGCCGACCGGAACCTCCGGTACTGCCGGTTCAGGTCGTCCGGGGAGAGGTTGCCGGCGGACAGATGATCGACAATGTCCACGATGCGCTGCTCCCAGGCCCGCACGGTCGGCCACTGGGCGGCGATGGTCACCTGCAGCACGGGCCCGCCGGGCAGCTCGCGCACCTCGACCCGGCGGCTGATCAGCCCCGGAGCGGGAAGGTTGATACCCAGCTGCTCCCCGATCACGTGCGCGAGGAATTCCATTGGCCGTCGCGGCGTCGTTCCCTCAAACGGGTAGGCGGCCCGGATCCAGTTGTTCGTGATGTCGTCGGCCACCGAGGTCCGGCCGCCCGTCTCCCACGCCCACCCCGGGGTGCGCGGCGGCAGCGGCGCGCCCTCCACCACCCAGGCCTGCTCCCCGCGCCGCGCCATCGTCCGGTGCGCGCCGACGATGGAGGCTGCCTCGGCCGGCTCGACCGCGCCCACCACGGCCAGCCGCGCCTCGTCCATTCGGTAGATGCGCGCCCGCGTCGCCTCCAGTGCCTCGACCGTCATGCTACTCACGCTTGACGGAGTGCCCATGGGGGGCCGGGCGCGCTCCGCCCCGAGGAGCGTGCGCCGCGCCTCCAGCTCGAATGCGCGCACGGGCGCGCCACGCTGGAAGAACACCTGGCCCGACAACTCGGAGCGCGTCTCCGCGGCCAGCGCCGCATCGAGCTGGTCGGCGAACAGCGTGCGCGTGAGAATGCGGTACGCCGTCGCCCATTCGTCCGACGTTGTCACCAGGGTGACCCAGGTGCGGTCGCCCTCCACTTCGATGGCCGCGACCGCGCCCGTTTCCGCGAGGCTGGCGGCGACGGCCCGCTCGAGCACCCTGCCCAGGAGCCAGGCGGTTCCCTCGGCGCCGGGCGGGTCGTCGCCGTAGCCGCCTGCGAAGGAGAGGGTGACGGCGACGGCGGCCGTCCACGGCCGCTCGCTCACCACCACCAGCTGCAGCGTATCCGGGACCGCGGCCAGACCGCTCGCGGGCCGGACGCCCGCCGCCCCCACCGCGGGAGCGGCGAGCGACAGGATTGCCCCGAGCGCCGTCCACGTGAGCCGCCGCCTCCGAGGGGGCGACTTGGGCATCAGTTCGCCACCTCGGCGGAAATTGCCTCGGCCGCGGCGACCTCGTCGAGGAAGGCGGTCATGAGTTCGAAATCGACCTCCTCCAGGCGGCGCAGATAGTCCGCCGCCGCGTCGGCATCGCCCGTGGCGTCCAGATGTCGGCCGATGACCTCCGCCAGCCCGCCGGGCGAGCGCCCCTCCAGGATCAGCTCCGAGCGGAGCGAAGACTTCGCGTTGCGCACGATGGTCGGGCTCAGCGCCGCCCGCAGGTCGCGGATGTAGTCTCGAACGCGGGCGCGCATCGCCGTCGCGTTTCGCGAGAAGGCCGCCGCGGTCAACACCAGCCACGACCGTTCTCCCAGCTCCCAGCGCTCGAGTTGGGGCTCGAACTCGCCGCCCAACTCCCGGAGGCGGTCGTTCGCGATGCGCGCGAGCAGCGCGGAGCGCGGATCCCGCGCGTTTCCCGACGGATATGCCTCCCCGTACCAGACCCGGATGCGCTCGGGTCTGATGGCCGGGAACCTTCTTGCGGCCGCCTCCGGGAGCCGATCCGTCTCCGGCGCCGGCCCCGCCTCCCCCAGCTCTGCCAGAGCCGAGAACGCGGCCTCCAGCGGCAGGTCGGCCACCACGACCACGGAGAGGTTGCCCCGGCGGTGCGATTCCCGCCAGCGCTCCACCAGGCGGGCCGGGTGCAGTGCCGCCAGCGATTCGAGGGTTCCCGTCACCGCCGGAATCGGTGAAGCCATGCGCGAGCGAAGCCGGAGGCGCAGCGCGCCCCGGGCGGTTTCCCGCTCTTGCCGGTTCATGCCTTCGAGGCGCGTTCGGGCCGCCACGAAGCCGGGCGATGCCGGGCGGGCCAGCAGCTCCCGCGCAACGCCGGCAAGATGGTCGAAGTCCGCGACCGCGCCGTTCAGGCGATAGACGAGTCCTAGCGAGGAGCGGTGCGCCAGGACTTCGATGCCCAGCGTTTCCCGGAGTCTCCGGACGCGTTCCAGCGCCATCAGCTGAATGAGGTAACCGGCTCCGGCGCCGGACTCGGACTCGACGAAGGGAACCGTGATGCGGATCGCCGCCGCCGGTGAACCGGTGGCTTCGACGAAGGCGATGGTCGGGCCGTCAGGCGGGCGGAGAACCGTGTCCGGACGGAGCGCCTCGGGGTCGGAGATGGCGCTCAGGAGGGCGACCCCGGCGAGGAAAACGGCCGTCACCTGCTCTGGGCCGGATCAGGGAATGACGTCGATTACGAACCGGTGCGGATCGATCGGCCGTCCGTTCTGACGCACCTCATAGTGGACATGCGGAGCCGTCGTGATCCCTGTGCTGCCCACCAGCGCAATGACGTCGCCGCGCTCCACTTCCTGACCCGTCCGCACCAGAATCTGGCTCGCGTGCCCGTACAGCGTCTCGTACCCGAAGCCGTGTTCGACGAGCACGGTCAGGCCGTACCCGCTCCGGCTGCCGGTGGAGGTCACCGTCCCCTTGGCGGTAGCCACGACGGGCGAGCCCGCGGGGGCCGAGATGTCCATGCCCTCGTGCGGGAGCGGCCGGTGGTGTATCGGATGCATGCGGGAGGAGGAGAAGCGGCTGGAGATGAAGCCGCGGGCCGGAAGGATGGAAGGAAACGACTCCAGCCAGTCTCGATGCCGGTTCAGCGAATCCGCGGCCTCGGTAAGGCTGGTGCCGAGCAGCTGAACCCGACGCTGGAGCGCCTTCAGATCGAAGGAGGTCGCGAAGGCGTCCTTGGAATACAGCGAGTCGAGGCCCCACAGAGGGTGCGAGCGGGGCGTGGTGGTTCCGGGGCCACCCACACCCGCCTGGAGCACCTCGGCGTCGATGGACTCCAGCCCGGCCAGAGCGCGGGCCTGCGCATTCTGTTCCGACAGGCCTTCGACCGCGCCCTCAAGGCCCGCCAGCTGCTGCCGGATGCCGGTCAGCTCCTCGACCATGGCCTGGTTTTTCGCGGCCAGCTGCCGCGCCTCCATCCGGTGCGCGCCACCGGAGAAGACGAAGAAGGCGACCCCCAGGAGGAGGACCATGACGCCGGCCCCGGAGAGGAGCAGCCGGGGCGAGACTTCGAACTGCCGGTGCCGACCGCCGCCGGACGGCACTACCAGGATCGAAAACCTGGTCTTCAGCTTGGCGCCGAGTGATTTGTTTGGCATGCCTCAGGAGTGATCGAGGGCAGGGAGCGACAAACACAGCAGGGGCTTCAACCTATCCGTGCCGGACGAAGCCAGTCAAGCCGAGGGCAGCCGTACCCGTGGGAAGAGAGGTTTGCCCCGCGTGACGGCTCGTCCCGCCAGTGGAGCGTCGAGCGCACGGTCCAGGGTGGGAACCCGGGCAAGCCCCAAGGTTCCCGCCAGCACGCCCATCTTCGCCGGCATGACCGGCTCCAGCAGTGCGGCGAGCACCGTAAGGCAACGCGCGAGCGAGGCCAGCGTTTCGTCGAGGTCCGGTGCTCTCTCCGGATCCTTCGCCTGGGCCCACGGCTCCCGCTCCTCCACGTATCGGTTCGCGTGCCGCGCGAGATCCATCGCCGCGCCCAGCGCGCGATGCAGGCGAAGGCCGTTCATGAAGTCCCGGTAGCGGCGAAGGGTCTCGTCGGTCTCGGTCGCCAGGCCCTGCCCCGCGGCGTCCGGGAGGGCGCCGTCCCGGTAGCGCGCGATCATCGACGTCACCCGGCTGGCGAGGTTCCCAAGGACGTTGGAGAGCTCGTCGTAGCGGGTGAGGAAGCGCTCGGGCGTGTACGACGCGTCGCTGCCGGTGGGCATCTCGCGCACCAGATACCAGCGCACCGCGTCGACTCCGTGCGTCGCGATCAGGGCGAGGGGGTCCACCACGTTCTGCAGCGACTTGGACATCTTGGTTTCGCCCACGAGCCACCATCCGTGGGCGAGGATATGCCGCGGCAACTCCAGTTCGCACGCCATCAGGATGGTGGGCCAGTACACCGCGTGGGTGGTGAGGATGTCCTTGCCCATGACGTGCAGATCGGCGGGCCACCACGACTCGATGGGGGCGCCGAATCCCTGCTCGTCCGGGGCGGCCTCGGGGTCGATGGCGCCCGATGCGGTCACGTAGTTGATGAGGGCGTCCACCCACACGTAGCAGACGTGTTCAGGGTCGAAGGGGAGGGGAACGCCCCAGCTCACGCGGCTCCGCGGACGGGAGATCGAGAGGTCCTCGAGCGGCTGCTGCAGGAACCCGAGCACTTCGTTCCGCCGCACGGCCGGAATGATCCAGTCGGGGTTGGCCTCGATGTGGGCCACCAGCCGTTCCTGGAAGGCGCTCATGCGGAAGAAGTAGTTGACCTCCTCGATCTGGCGTACGGGCCGGCGGCAGTCCGGACAGGTTTCCCCCGGCCCCAGGTCCTTCTCGGTCCAGTAGCGCTCCTCGTGGATGCAGTACCATCCGAGGTAGCGGTCCTTGTAGATGTGTCCCTTGTCGTGGAGCCGCTGCAGGAAGGCGGTGACGACGGCGATGTGATCCGCCTCGGTAGTGCGGATGAAGCGGTCGAAGGAAATGTCGAGTTCATCCCACGCCTCGCGGAAGCGGCCCGCCATGCGGTCGCACAGCTCGATCGGGGTCAGGCCGCGCCGGGCGGCTTCCTCGGCGATCTTGGGACCGTGTTCGTCGGTGCCGGTGAGGAATCTCGTTTCGGCGCCCGTCTGGCGATGAAAACGGGCCAGCACGTCGGTGAGAATCGTGGTGTAGGCGTGCCCGATGTGGGGCTCGCCCGACGCGTAGTAGATCGGCGTCGTGAGATAGCGTCGTCGGCTCATGTCCGGGTCAGTCTGAGCGTTTCCCCCGGGGAACCCCGGACACCTCTTTCTTGAGTTCCTTCAGCGTCACCTTGCGGCGGGCTCCGTCGCCGGCCAGAAGGGTGACCGTCTCGCTCCAGATGTCCACCGCGACCACCTTCTGCCGCCCCAGCGAAGTGTTCACCGACCTTCCCTCGCGCGGGAACCGCCGACGCGCCCGCACGTACGCGTCGTGCTCGTACTTGAGGCAGCACATGAGACGGCCGCAGCAACCGGAGATCTGCGACGGATTCAGGGAGAGGCGCTGGTCCTTGGCCAGTTGAAGGCTCACCGGACGCAGGGAGGGGAGCCAGGTCGAGCAGCACAGTTCGCGCCCGCAGCGGCCGACTCCTCCGAGCATCGCGGCTTCGTCGCGCACGCCGATCTGGCGCAACTCGATGCGGGTGCGGAAGGTGCGGGCCAGATCGCGGACCAGGGCCCGGAAGTCGACCCGCCGCTCGGCCGTAAAGTAGATGATCAGCTTCTTGCGGTCGAACTGCCACTCCGCCTCGGTGACCTTCATCTTCAGCCTGTGGGCGGCCACCTTGTCGCGCGCCATCGCGCGCACGCGATCCTCGTCGGTGCGAAGCTGGCTCACGTGCCGGATCTCGTCGGCGAGAGCCTGCCGCAGGACCCTGCGGGACGGTTCCGGCGTTGCGCATCCGCCGGATGAGGAGCACTTGCGTTCGGCGATGGCGCCCAGGGCGGTCACGCGGCCGAGATCGCGGCCGCGCTCGGCCTCCACCATCACCCAGCTACCCGGCTGAAGCGCGCCGGGCTGGCAGGCGAAGTAGTCCTTGCGTGTTCCCTTGAACCGGACTTCCGCGAACTCTGGCATCTACTCTCGAACCCGGGTGGGGTACGTCCTCAGCCGCCGGCTCTCATGCTTCTGCCGCCCTCCGCATCGAGGCGCGGGCCCGTGAGTCCGGATTCCTCGATCGCCTTCCCGGCCCAGTCCCCGATCGCCTCGTACTTGCGCCAGCGCCGTGCCAGCAGTTCGTCGGTGTCGAGCGCGGTCAACTCGGCCAGTTGTCGCCTGAGAGCGACGGACACGCTCCTCGAGGCGGCTTCCCAGTCGGAGTGGGCGCCCCCGACCGGCTCGCCGATGATGTCGTCCGCCACGCCCAGCCTGAGCAGATCGGCCGAGGTCAGGCGCAGCGCCTCGGCGGCCTTCTCGCGGTGGTCCCGCGATCGCCAGAGGATGGCGGCGCACCCTTCCGGGGAGATCACCGAATACACGGCGTGTTCCAGCATGAGGATGCGGTCGGTCACCCCGATGCCGAGCGCGCCGCCGGACATGCCCTCGCCGATGACGACGGAGACGGTCGGAACCCGCAGCGCCGCCATCTCGCGAAGGTTGCGGGCGATGGCCTCGCCGATGCCGCGCTCCTCGGAGCCGAGTCCGGGGTAGGCCCCGGGGGTGTCGATGACGGTCACGACCGGACGCCCGAACTTCTCCGCCATCTTCATCAGGCGCAGCGCCTTGCGGTACCCTTCCGGATGAGGCATGCCGAAGTTGCGCCGCAGGTTCTCCTTCATGGCCCGGCCCTTCTGCTGGCCGATGACCATGAGGGACTGTCCGTCCAGGCACGCCCAGCCCGCCACGATGGCCTGGTCGTCCCGATAGCTCCGATCGCCGTGGAGTTCGATCCAGTCGGTGAAGATGCGCTCCACATAGTCCAGCATGTACGGGCGGTTGGGATGACGCGCCACCTGCACGCGCTCCATGGGGGCGAGGTTCCGGTAGGTCTCTTCGGTCATGGCCGCGAGACGGCTGCGAAGGACCTCGATTTCGCGCACCACGTCGATGCCCTTCTCGTCCGCCAGCGCGCGCAGGCCGTCGATCTGCCGCTGCAGTTCGGCGATGTCGCGCTCAAACCTGAGATGTGTGGTCCCGGCCAAGAGCCGTCTCCATTCATTTCATGTTGGGTTTCTGGTGGGTAGGCGGAAACTGCCATGGTCGCGCATCGGGGCCGCGAATACAAGTGTTTACAGCTTCGATCCCGATGGGGGCCCGTCAGTTGCCGCCCGTCTGCATGAGCAGATAGTCGTCCGGGTCGAGGGTCGTGGTGGAAGGCGCGGCCTCGAGCGGGATGCGGAACGTCTGTTCCCTCCCGGTGACCTCGACGCGGCTGCGTTCAGCGTTGCCGCCCACCTCGAACTCGATGTCCAGTGGCAGCCGGAAAGCGGGCCAGTCGGCCTGTTGCGTCTGCCGGATGGTGACCACCGCCTCGCCGGCATCCGCATCCCATGCGGTTTCGGAGGTGACCACCGGATAACCGGGCCGGTAGAGCCACTGCTCGAAGAACCAGCCCAGGTCGGAGCCGGACGCCTCCTCCATGACGGCGCGGAAGTCGGAGGTGCTCGCCACGCCGTCGCGGAAGCGCGCGTAGTAGTTGCGGATGCCGGCGAAGAACGTCTCGTCGCCCAGCATGCCGCGCAGCATGTGCAGCACCCATCCGCCCTTCGGATAGTTGTTGGCGTTGAGCAGGTTGAAGAGGTTCGTCTCCTCGCGCTCGACCACGGGACGGTTGACGTCGCTCGAGGCGAGCACGCGCTGCCGGCTCCCTTCCATCCTTCCGCGGAAGTCCCCGGGTCCGTCGGCTTCCTCGAAGAAAAGCGCCCCGAAGTAGGTGGCGAAGCCCTCGGAGAGCCACAGGTCGTACCACTCCGACTCCGTGACGCTGTCGCCGAACCACTGGTGCGCGATCTCGTGGGAGACCGTGCCCTCCATGTCGCGGCCCTGGGCGATGCCCTGCTCGCTGTAGAAGATGGCCGAGGAGTTCTCCATGCCGCCGAAGCGGGTGGCGCTCTGCACGTTGGCCAGCTTCTCGTAGGGGTAGGGGCCGATAAGATCGGTGAAGAAGTCGACCATCTCTGCCGCGCGCCCGAAGATGCGGGCGCCGTTGTCGACGTCCTGGGGATAGACCCAGTAGGTCACGCGGGTGCAGCCGTCGCTGCGCGGTGAAACCGGGGAGTCGTCGCAGGCGGCGAGCCCCACCTGGCGCACGGCGAGGTCGGCGCCGCCCACGACCATGGTGTAGCTGGGGATGGGCACCGAGGTGGTCCAGCGCCAGGTGCGGCGGCCTTCCGCGCCACCCAGGGCGTCGTCGTCGGTTGGGGCGGGCGGCGCCGCGATGGTGCCGTTGGCGATGACCTGCCAGGCGGCGGGCGCGTGGATGGTGTAATCCACCGTCGCCTTGTCGCTCGGGTGGTCGACCGACGGGAACCAGAAGCGTGCCCGGTTGGGCCAGTTGTCGGCGAAGGCCGCCGGGTCGCCGTGCACGTTGTCGCGCAGGATCAGGCCGTCGTCGGGGGTGCCGCCGTAAGCCACGGCCACCTCCACCGGGCCGGCCGCGTTCGGGGGTGCGAAGATGCGCAGCTTGCCGTCGGCGTACTCGAACGGGGTGCGGACGCCGTCGACCTCGATGGCATGAATGGCGAGGCCCACCAGGTCGAACTCCATCGGCGTCTCGGGGTCGGCGGGGGGCGCGACCAGAATGCGCGCGCGGCCGTCGAAGTCGCTCCGGTCCAGGTGGAGCGACAACTCCAGGTCGTAGTGGAGGACGTCGAAGGCGCCCGTGTACTCGCCGGGGAGGGGGGCTCGCCCGGCCTCCACGGGATCTGGCTCGGAGATGCTCATCACGGCCCCGGGCTGGAGGGGAACGTCCGGGGCGAGCTCGGGGGCCGGGGTGCCGGCCGAGGGCGGGGTGGCGGGGGCGCAGGCCACGAAGCCGAGGCCCAGCGCGAAGAGCGTAATCGAGGTGCCGGCGAGCCGTCTGGAATACACGCTGATGTCCTCCGGGGCGGCGAGGAAACCGATGACCGCCGCGTGATTTGCGGGCATGATCCGTAGCGGTCCAATATTCACGGTGTCGCTGTCCGTCGCCAACCGCAGCGCATTCGGCCGCTTGCCGTGCCCTCGCGCCGCAGCTTCGCCGGATGCGTCTGTTGCCCCGCCATCCTCCGAAAGGATCCGCCGACATGGTCCGCTCCTGCCGCTCCACCCGTCGTCTGCCGAAGCTCACTACCGCGTTGTTGCTCTCGCTGGCGACGTTTGCGGGGCACCTGGCGGTCCCGGCCCTCGCGACGCCCGCCCCGGCCGCGGCCCGGGCGCAGGAACTTCCGCGCGTCGCACCCGCCGAGGCCGGGTTCGCGCCCGGCCGCCTGGAGCGCGTCGGCGCAATGCTCGACGACTACGTCGCTGACGGCCGCCTCCCGGGCGCGGTCGTTGCCGTTCTCCGCGACGGCGCCGTGGTCTACGAGCACGCCACCGGGTTCGCCGACCTGGAGGCGCGCACGCCGCTGGCAACGGATGCGATCTTCCGCATCGCCTCACAGACCAAGGCCATCGTGAGCGTGGCCGTGATGATGCTGCAGGAGGACGGCGCGCTGCTGATCTCCGATCCGGTCGGGAGGCACCTGCCGGCCTTCGCGGAGACCACCGTGGCCGAACCGCTGCCGGACGGCGGTTACGACGTGGTGGCGGCCCGGCGGCCGATCACGGTTCGCGACCTGCTCACCCACACGGCGGGGATCGCGTACGGCATGGGCGGGCCGGGAGCGGACCGCTGGAGGGAGGCGGAGATCACCGGGTGGTATTTCGCCCACCGCGACGAACCCGTGCGCGCGACGGTCGACCGCATGGGGTCTCTGCCCTTCCAGGCCCAGCCCGGGGAGCGCTTCGTCTACGGCTACAACACCGACATCCTCGGGGCGCTGGTCGAGGCGGTCTCGGGACAGACCCTCGAGGCCTTCCTGCACTCGCGCATCTTCGAACCCCTGGACATGCGCGACACCCACTTCTACCTGCCGCCGGAGAAGCGGGACCGGCTTGCCACGGTCTACAACCGCAGGACTCCGGGGGCGCTGGTGCGGGCCCGTGACGGCGAGGGCATGGACGCACAGGGGCAGTACGTCGACGGGCCGCGGACGAGCTTCTCGGGCGGAGCCGGGCTGCTCTCCACCGCCCGCGACTACGCCCGCTTTCTGCAGATGATGCTCGACGGCGGCACCCTCGGCGACGCGCGCATCCTGTCTCCCGCGAGCGTGGCGCTGATGACCAGCAACCACGTGGGCGACCTCTTCGCGCCGGGAATGGGATTCGGGCTGGGCTTCAGCGTGCGTCTCGACCTCGGGGAGGCCGGTGAGCCGGGCTCGCTCGGGGACTACGGCTGGGGCGGCGCCTACCACACCACCTACTGGGTGGACCCGCTGGAGCGGCTGGTGATGGTCTACTTCACCCAGGTCATTCCCGCCGCCGGCCTGGACGACCACCGGAAGCTGCGGGTGCTGGTGTACGGGGCGCTCCACTAGCCTCGGCTTGCCGCCGGTAGTGCAGCATGCGCGCCGCGTGCGCGAAACCGTAGAAGTACTTTCGCAAGCCTTCCGCCGACCCGGGGGGCACGTCGGGATCGAAGAAAAGGCGGCAGAATTCCTCTCGCGCCCTGAGAATCTCCTGACAGCGGTGACCGTGCCAGCGCGGGTCGCTGGCGGTCAGGTCGAAGAGCTCCAGCGCTCGCTCAAGGGCACCTTCGAACCGGCTCCGCTTGCCAGCCTTGTGGAACCGGATGGCGCGCTCCACCTCGCTCCCCACGTTCCCGAGCTGTTCTACGAGTTCCAGGCGGTTCCAGGCACCCGCGGCGGCCCTTTTGTGGAGCGTTCGGGTCATGTCCGGCAGATCACTCTGCTCTCCGCGGGAGATGGGGGTCGAGACCACCCGTCCGGTAGTCAACTCATCGATTCCTGGTTGCCGGGGTAGCCGGTGCCCGCCTGGTGTTCCGGATGCGGCGAAGCATGGAACATAAGTCAATCGCCGGTGACCGCGCGCGACGATGACTCCGGTTGCCTCGCCTGCCGGTGGTGCAAACCTTTGGGCCATTCCACCCCTCGGGCCTGCGGTATTCTCTTCCACCCGACCCCTGCGAGCGCGATCATGTCCCAAGGTACTCGGAGAACCACCATGGCTGCGGCCTTCGTGGCTGCCTGCCTGACCCTTGCTGCTCCGCCCGCGGTCCACGCCCAGGAGCAACCCCCCGGCGCTCCCGACTCCCTCGCCACCGAATCCCTCCCGCTGGAGCCGACCCGCGAGGTCCGCTTCCGCACCGAGGAGGGCTCGTGGATGTCGGTCGACGTGAGCCCGGACGGCAACACGCTCGTCCTCGACCTGCTCGGCGACCTCTACACCCTTCCCATCGAGGGCGGGACGGCAACGCCGCTCCTGACGGGCCCCGCGTTCGAGAGTCAGCCGCGCTTCAGCCCGGACGGCACCGAGATCGTGTTCGTCTCGGACCGGAGCGGGGGACAGAACCTGTGGGTGCTCGCAGCGGACGGCTCCGACACCACGCAGATCACGCGCGGCAACGACAACCTGTACACGTCGCCCGAGTGGTCGCCGGACGGGGACTACCTGGTGGCGTCGCGCACCTTCAGCCCGCTGGGCGGGGCCGCCAAGCCGTGGCTCTTCCACCGCGACGGCGGGAGCGGGATCGCCCTGATCGACGAGCCCGAGCAGCTCAAGGCCATCGGTGCCGCCTTCGACCCTGGCGGGCGCTACATCTACCTGGCGCAGGGGACGCGCGACTGGACCTATGACGCGGCCTTCCCCAAGTACCAGCTCATCCGCTACGACCGCGAGACGGGGCGGCAGGCCACGGTGACCGGACGTTACGGGTCTGGGTTCCGGCCCGCCGTGTCCCCGGACGGCGGCACCCTGGTGTACGGTTCCCGGCACGAGGATGCTACCGGGCTGCGCGCCCGCGATCTGGCCACAGGCGACGAGCGCTGGCTGGTCTACCCGGTGCAGCGCGACGACATGGAGAGCCGCGCGACCCTCGACCTGCTTCCGGGCTACGCCTTCACGCCCGACGCCTCGTCGCTCGTCGCCTCCTATGGCGGGCGGCTCTGGCGGGTGCCGCTGGACGGGAGCGAGCCCGCCGCGATCCCCTTCACGGCCGATGTGGTGGTCCACGCGGGGCCCCGCCTGGACTTCGACTACCCGGTCGAGGACACGCCAACCTTCCGCGTGCGCCAGATCCGCGACGTGGTGCTCTCGCCGGACGGAAGCGAGGTGGCCTTCACCGCGCTGGGGCGGCTGTATGTCATGGACGCGGATGGGGGCGCGCCGCGGCGCATCGGGGCGGACATCGAAGGCGCCCTGTTCCACCCGGCCTGGTCGCGCGACGGCGAGACCATCGCGGCGGTAAGCTGGCTGGAGCCCGGCGGCGGGCACCTGTGGACGGTGCCGGCCGATGACGGCGACGCCCGCCGGCTCTCGCAGGCGCCGCACTACGTGCAAGCCCCCGCGTGGTCGCCCGACGGCAACCGGGTCGTGGTCCTGCGGGCCGCGGTGCGCAGCCGCCTGCCCGGAGCGGGGGGCGGCAGCCAGACCGACGTCGTCTGGTACGGGTCCAGCGCGACCGGCGCACCCACCGTCGTGGCCGAAGCCCTGGGCCGCTCGCAGCCGCACTTCCGCGCCGACCAGCCCGACCGCATCTACATGCATGCGGGCGCGCGCGGGCTGGTTTCCCTGCGCTGGGACGGCACCGACGAGAAGGAGCACCTCAAGGTGACCGGTTTTTCGGCCAACCGGGGCGGCCCGCCCGCCAACGCGTCCTCGATCCGCATGTCCCCAGCCGGGGGCCGCGCGCTGGCCAGGGTGGGCAACGACCTCTATCTGTTAACCGTGCCGCAGGTGGGCGGCGAGGCGCCGACGATATCGGTCCGCAATCCCTCTGGCGCGCCCGTGCCCGTCACCCGGATCACCGACTTCGGTGGCGAGTTTCCGTCGTGGAGCAGCGACGGCCAGATCGTCGCCTGGGCGCTGGGGAACGCGTATTTCCGATACGACCCGGCAGCGGCGGAGGCGTTCGCGGACAGCGTGGAGGCGGCCGGCGACGACCCTGAGACGGAGGAACCCGCCGGCGATCCGGTCGAAGGCGGTGCGGAGGCGGCCGCCTCCGCCGCCCGCTACCAGCCCGTCGAAGTGCGCGTCGCCCTCGACGCGCCCCGCGATCTTCCGACGGGACGACTGCTGCTCAGCGGCGCCCGCCTGATCACCATGCGGGGCGACGAAGTCATCGAGCGGGGCGACATCCTGGTCGATGGCAACCGCATCGTCGCGCTCGGCCCGGCCGGGTCGCTGGACGTCCCCGAAGGCACCGAGGTCCGCGACGTCACGGGCATGACCATCACACCCGGCTTCGTGGACACCCACGCCCACCTCCGTCCGCCGGCCGGCGTCCACACCACGCAGCCGTGGGGCTACCTCGCCAACCTGGCCTTCGGCGTCACCACCACGCGCGACCCGCAGACCGGCGTCTCGGACGTCCTCACCTACGCCGACCGGGTGCGCTCGGGCGACATCCTGGGGCCGCGCATCTACTCCACCGGGCCGGGGGTCTTCGGCAACTACCAGGCACGCGAAGGGATCCGCGACCTCGACCACGCGCGCGACATCCTCAAGCGGTACTCGGAGTACTACGACACCAAGACGTTCAAGATGTACCTCGCGGGCAACCGCCAGCAGCGGCAGTGGCTGGTCATGGCCGCGCGCGAACTGGAGCTCATGCCCACGACCGAGGCCGGCCTGGACTTCCAGCTCGACCTCACGCACGCCATCGACGGCTACCCCGGCATCGAGCACAACCTGCCCGTCTATCCCCTCTATCGGGATGTCGTGCGGCTCTTTTCCGAGACGAAGGTCGTGAACACCCCGACGCTCATCGTCTCCTTCGGCGGTCCGATGGGCGAGATCTACTGGTTCACGCGTGGAGACGTCCACGACAACGAGCGCCTGGCCCGCTTCACCCCGCACGAGACCCTCGATGCGCGCACGCGCCGCCGTGCCGGGGCCGCGGGGGCCGTGGCCTGGGCCATGGACGAGGAATACGTCTTCGAGGACCACGCCCGCTTCCTCGCCGATGTCGTGGCCGACGGCGGCTTCGCGGGGGTGGGGAGCCACGGCCAGTTGCAGGGCCTGGGCTTCCACTGGGAGCTCTGGATGGTGGGTTCAGGCGGAATGTCGAACCACGACGCCCTCCGGTCCGCGACCATCTTTGGCGCCCATGGCATAGGGCTCGAGAGGGAGCTCGGGTCGCTCGAGCCCGGAAAGCTGGCCGACCTGGCGATCCTTTCGCGCAACCCGCTCGACGACCTGCGCAACTCCGTATCGGTCGAGCAGGTGATGATCAACGGGCGGCTCTTCGAGGCCGAGACCCTGGACGAGGTCTGGCCGCGTCAGCGCCCGCTGGGCTATCGGGGCTTCGTGGAGGATGAGCCGGGCGGTGGCGAGCGATGACTGCCGGCCGTAGCGCGCGGGGGAGCGCCGACAATGTCCCTCATCACCCGTCGGGCATCCGGACCGGCACGGGCTGGCGCCCGCTTCGCCGAAAGATCCGGAAATCACTGTCCAGCGTAAGGACCACGCTTCCCGGGTGTTGCTGCGACATGCGGACGATGCATGCATCCGCCAGCGACATCGGGACATCGTGGTACTTCTTCATCATGCGCCGGACCGTACCGGCTTCATCGCCCAGCCGAAACGACGCGTCGAGGACGCCGCGCTCGATCAGCGACACCACCGCCCCCTGCGCTCCGGTGGCGAGACGGTGCGCGAGAAAACAGGCCTCGGCGATGACTGCTTCACAGGTCAGGAACGGAGGGCTTGCCCGGGCCCACTGCTCGCGGGCCCAGCGGTGATACCTGTCCCGGGGATTCAGGAACGCGATCAATGGGCCCGTATCGAGGATGACCTCCGGTTTCAACGACCGAACCCGCGCATGTAGTCCGGGTTCACCGACAGGTCTTCCGGCCCGGGGAAGGCGCCAGCGAGGTCTGCTGCTTGAGACAGGGCCGATTCATGTTGCGTGGACCTCTCCGAGCGCAGAAACGCCTCGAGGATCTCGCGAATCAGCGCGGATCTGCTGACGCCACGGCGACGCGCGGCCTCGGTGACCTCCCGGGCCAGTTGCCTCGGCATCTTCAACGATATGGGCGTCATCCGCAGTGGATCTCCCTGCAAGGTCTAACGATCATGGGGAATAACGTAGTACCGTCGACAGTATTACTCAGTGGCGTCCGGGGTCAACCCGGGTTCTGCAATGGCTCGGGGCGTAGAGCGCCTCACTCCCGCTCCGGCTCGGGCAGCCGGGCCCACACCATCCATCCCATGCACAGCACCGCGACCGCCCCGATGACGGTGTTGCCGCCGAATCCCAGGTTCGCATAGGAGTACCCCGCCAACATCGCGCCCAGCGCGAATCCCACCTGCCCGAGCGCGACCGTCAGGCTCATGAGAGAACCGCGCCGGTTGGCGGGCACGAGCGCCGTCAGGAGTGCCGAGTACGGGCTCGTGCGCATCGCGATCAGCATCATCATCAAGGCGTAGAGCGGATAGGCGACCCAGAGGCTGGTGATGAGCGGCACCGTCGCGAGCATGACCACCGAGAGGCCCAGGCAGGAGGAGATCACCATCACTTTGCGGCCCACCCGATCCGACAGTCTCCCGGCCTGGGGGCCCGCGATGACGTTGGCCACTCCGGCCACCAGGAACAGCGATGCGATCTGTTCGGCGGTGGCGTCGTGGAAGGCTTCCAGCCAGGTGGGGAAGTAGACCACGAAAAGCGCGACGCCGAGCGACACGGTGAAGAAGGCGAGCGCGGCAAAGGCGATCTCCGGGCGGCGCAGCATGACGGCGTAGCCCGCGATCGCGCGGTTGACCGTCAACCGCGAGCGCCGGCGCTTCACGGGGGGCTGCGGCAGCCGCGTGTACACCAGCAGGAAGGTCAGCGCCATCATGACGCCGAAGAAGTAGAAGGGGCTGCGGAAGCCGAATTCACCCGCCAGCAGGACGCCCACGGGGATGCCGATGATGAGGCCGACGGCCGACCCGCTCATGACCCAGCCGGTCGCCCATCCGCGCCGCCTGTAGGGGAAATAGTCGCCGACGTAGGAGACGGCCGCGCCGGAGAGCACGCCGCCCGCGGCGCCCGCGAGCACGCGCACCACGAGGAACTCCGGAAAGGAATCCACGAAGGTGTGCAGGGCCAGAGCGCAGGTCATCGCCCCCGCTCCCAGCAGCAGGATGCGGCGCCGGCCGATGCGGTCGGAGATCGGGCCGGAGATCACGGCCATGATCCCCACCATCAGGCTGTAGACCGTGACCAGGGTGCCCAGAAGAGCATCGGCGATGCCCAGCTCTTCGCGGATCAGGGGCAGGATCGGGGCGATCACCATGGTCTGACTGCTCGCCGAGAACACGAGCAGCCAGAGGGCGAAGACGACGAGGTAGGGGTGGGCCGGTGCGGTATGCTCCTTCACGAGCGGCGTCCGGGTTGTCCCGCGCAGCGCATCCCGGACCTCTTCGGCCGCTCCTGCCGGAGGAGAGCCGCCGTCAGTTGCCCGGCGGTGCCGCCGCCCCTCCGTCCGGGCTGCGCGGGTCGGGGGCGCCGACGAACTCGCCGGTCTCCGGATCGACTCCGATCGAGCTGGCCCGCCCCTGGCTGCCCCTCACCTGGACCTCGTGGCCCATCGCCTCCAGCGCCGCGAGGTCCCCGTCCGAAATGCCGCCTTCCTCGATGCGCACGTTGTTCGGGAGCCACTGGTGATGGATCCGGGGCGCGGCCACCGCCTCCTCGATGGTCATCCCGTGATCGACGATGTTGAGCACCAGTTGCATCACGGTATTGATGATGGTGCGCCCGCCCGGAGTGCCGATGACCGCCACCAACTCGCCGTCACGCGACAGCACCGACGGGCTCATGCTCGAGAGCATGCGCTGCTCGGGCCGGGCCAGGTTGGCCTCGGTGCCGATCAGTCCGCGGTCGTTGGTGAGGCCCGGCTTGCCGTTGAAGTCGCCCATCTCGTTGTTGAGGAGGAAGCCCGCTCCGGGCACGGTGATCTTCGAGCCGTAGCCCTGTTCCAGCGTGTAGGTGACCGAGACCGCCATCCCGTCGCGGTCCACCACCGAATAGTGGGTGGTCTCGGTGCTCTCCTCCGCCATGACCAGCTGGGACGGCTCGGAGTGGCCGGCCTGGTCGGCGTGGATCCTGTCCCGCAGCTCGTCCGCGTAGTCCTTGCTGGTGAGCCGCTCCAGCGGCACGTCGACGAAATCGGTGTCGGCCAGATGCTGGGCCCGGTCGCGGTAGGCGAGGCGCATCGCCTCGGTGAGATGATGGACGTAGGCCGCGCTATTGTGCCCCAGCGCCGCCAGCTCGAAGCCTTCCAGGATGTTGAGCATCTGGACGATGGCGGTGCCGCCGCTCGAGGGGGGCGGCATCGAGACGAGGTCGTAACCGCGGTAGGTCCCGTGGATGGGAGTTCGCTCCTGCGCCTGGTAGCGGGCCAGGTCCTCCTCCGTGATCATGCCGCCGCCGCGCACCATCTCCTCGGCCAGGAGGCGCGCGGTCTCGCCGCTGTAGAAGCCGTCGTGGCCCTGGTCGCGGATGCGCGCCAGCGTGCGCGCCAGATCCGGCTGCCGGAAGAGCTCTCCCTCCTCGTAGGGAACGCCGTCCTTCGAGAACTGCGCGACGCTTGCGGGATAAGGCTCCATGCGCGGGAGGACGTTGGCCAGTGAACGCGCCAGCGCAGGGCTGAGGGTGAAGCCGTCGCCGGCCAGCCCGACCGCGGGCTCCACGAGATCCGCCCAGGGCGTTCCGCTGCCGTAACGCTCGTGGGCGAGGGCGAAGCCTGCCACCGTGCCCGGAACGCCGACGGCGTAATAGCTGCTGTGGTGGATCTCGAAGGAGTACTCGCCGTCCTCGTCGGTGAACATCTCCGGATGGGCGGCGAGGGGCGCCTTCTCACGGAAGTCGATGGCAGTTGCGGCGCCGTCGGGGCTGCGGATGACCATGAAGCCCCCGCCCCCGATGTTCCCCGCGGTCGGGTGGACCACCGCCAGGGCGAGGCCGGTGGCGATGGCGGCGTCCACCGCGTTCCCTCCGCTGGCCAGCACCTCGGCGCCCACCTCGCTGGCGATCAGGTTGGCGGACGACACCATCCCGTGCTGTGAGCGCAGGCCGAGGGTCGGGGGGACGCCATCCTCCGCCCGGGGGGGCACTTCGCCTCCCTGGCAGGCGGTCACGGCAACGAGCAGCGGGACGATCCAGCGCGACGTCGAATTCATCATCCGGTTCTCCAGTCTCGATTCGGATTTCGAACCCGGAATATGAACGGGTGCGCCGCCGAATCACCAGACCCGGCGCGCGAATCCCGGAACCAGCCGCGCCGGGCGCTGGTACTGATGGCGCGGGCGCGGCTCCATGGCAGCCAGCCCATGCCGCTCCGCCTCCAACCCCTCACGAGACCGCGGACGGAAGGGCCGGCCCGAGATGACACCGTGGGTACGAAGACTGATCACCGCCAACGTGGTGGTCTTTCTGCTTTTTGCGGTCGCGGGGCCGCGATCCGACGGCTTCTGGGCGCTCACCCTGGTGCCGCAGCTGGCCTATCTGCGGCCGTGGACGCTTCTCACCTACATGTTCCTCCATGCGGGCTTCTGGCATCTCGCCCTCAACATGCTGGGGCTCTACTTCTTCGGTCCCCGGCTGGAGCTGCGCATGGGGTCCGCGCACTTCCTCAGGCTCTACCTGTTCGGCGGTCTTGGAGGCGCGCTCTTCTCGTTCCTGCCTCCCATGGCGCCGGTCGTGGGGGCCTCGGGTGCGGTGTTCGCGGTCCTGCTGGGTTTCGCCCGCTACTGGCCCCGGGAGCCGGTCTACATCTGGGGCATCCTGCCGATTCGTGCGCGATGGCTGATCCTGTTTCTTGCGGGCTTCAGCCTTTTCGCGGGCATCACTCAGGTAGACGATGGCGTGGCGCACTTCGCGCACCTGGGCGGCTTCGCCGGCGCGCTGGTCTACCTCTGGGCCCGGCAACGCCGCCGGCGGATGGTGCGGCGGCGCATGCAGGGAGTGGTCAAGGCCCGGCCCGAAGCGGAGATGCGGCGCAAGTGGGACCTCATCCCCGTGGACGAGCTGCACGAACTCAACCGCGCCGAGGTCGTCGCGCTGCTCCGCAAGGTGCAGGCGTTCGGCGTCCGCAGCCTCACGGTGGACGAGCGCGCGTTTCTGGACCGCATGGCGCCCTGACGCCTCCATCCTTGCCCGGAGTTCCCATGAGCAAGCTGTCCGCGTTTGTTCCGCTCACGCGATCGGTGTTCCTGCTGGGTGTTCTGATCGTCGCCTGCGAACCGGGCCCCGCCGAGTACGCGGATCTGGTGCTGACGGGCGGCAAGGTCGTGACCGTCGACGACGCGCGGCCGGAAGCGGAGGCGCTCGCGGTGACGGGGTACACCATCACGGCCGTGGGGACGAACGAGGAGATCGCCGGCCACGTCGGGCCCTCGACCGAGGTCGTCGAACTCGACGGCCGGCTGGTGATCCCCGGCTTTATCGAGGGTCACGGCCACTACATGAGCCTGGGCCGCTCGAAGATGATCCTCGACCTCACCACCGCTACCAGCTGGGACGACATCGTGCAGATGGTGGGGGAAGCGTCCAGCCGGGCGGCTCCGGGCGAGTGGGTGACCGGGCGCGGCTGGCACCAGGAGAAGTGGACCTCGACGCCTGAGCCCAATGTCGACGGCGTGCCGCTGCACACCGAGCTTTCGGCTGCGAGCCCGGAGAACCCGGTCAGTCTGGGGCACGCCAGCGGCCACGCCTCCTTCGCCAACGCCCTGGCGATGCAGCTCGCCGGGATCGACGACAACACTCCCGACCCGATGGGCGGCACCATCGTGCGGGACGCCTCGGGCGCCGCCACCGGCCTGATGCGCGAGACCGCCCAGCTCCTGGTGAGCGAAGCCGTCGCACGCTCCGGTGAGGGACGCTCCGCCGAGGACGTGGACGCCGAGTTCGTGCGCGCGGTCGAGCTGGCCGGTGCGGAGGCCCTGGCCTACGGGGTGACCAGCTTCCAGGACGCGGGCAGCGACTTCGGCACCATCGACCGGTTGCGCGCGCTGGCGGCGGAGGGCGCGCTCCCGGTGCGCCTCTACGTGATGGTGCGCCGCGAGTCCAACGAGGTCATGAACGAGAAGCTCCCGGCCTACCGCATCATCCCCGAGGGCAACGACTTCCTGGCGGTGCGCTCCATCAAGCGCCAGATCGACGGGGCGCTGGGGTCGCACGGGGCGTGGCTGCTCGAGAACTACATCGACATCGACAACCCGGGGCTGGTGCTCGAGACCGTGGAAGACATCACCGGCACCGCCGAGGTCGCCATCCGGCACGGCTACCAGGTCAACACCCACGCCATCGGCGACCGCGCCAACCGGGAGGTGCTCGACCTCTACGAGAAGGTGTTCGCAGCCAATCCCGACCGGACCGACCTGCGCTGGCGCATCGAGCACGCCCAGCATCTCAACCCGGCCGACGTCGGGCGTTTCGCTGAACTGGATATCATCGCCTCGATGCAGGGCGTCCATGCCACCTCCGACGGACCCTGGCTGGCGGACCGCCTGGGGCGGGAGCGGATGATCCAGACATCCTACGTGTGGCGGGACATCCTGGATGCCGGGGTCATGATCGCGAACGGCACCGACGTGCCCGTGGAGCATATTTCGCCGATCGCGAGCTTCTACTCATCGGTGAGCCGGCGCATGAACAACGGCCAGGTCCTCTCCGGCGAGCATCGCATGACACGCGAAGAGGCGCTCGAGAGCTACACCATCAACAACGCCTACGCCGCCTTCGAGGAGCACCTGAAGGGCTCGCTCACCCCCGGCAAGCTGGCCGACATCGTCGTCCTCTCGCAGGACATCATGACGATCCCCGAGGACGACATTCCCGCCACCGAGGTCGTGTACACGATCGTCGGCGGCGAGGTGAGGTACTCGGGCCCGGAGGGCTGAGGCGAACCGAGTCAGGTCCCCGGCGCTGCCTCCTCCCCCCGGCTGCGGTAGATGGCACGCGCCTCGTCGAACTGGGCGTACACGTGCGCCTTCTCGGCGTCCGAACGCCAGCCGGGCCACTCCTCCGCCATCTCCTGCAGCCTGTCGATCCAGCGGAGCGCGTAGTCGGCCGCGCTCCGGCTGCGAATGGGCGCGCCGGCGACCGTAAGCCACACCGGGTTGGTGAGCGCGAGCGGGTAGGAGGTGTCCAGCGGTGCGCGGTCCTCCCTGTCTCCACGGACGCGCACGTGGATCCAGCCGCTGCGCTCCACCTGCACGGTGCGCTCGACATCGAGTGACAACCGGTCGCCCTCGAACGGTATCTCCTCCACGACCTCTCCGTTCATCACGATGACCGCCGTGCGCATGGGCACGACGCCCCAGGCGCGGACCCGAACCGTCACCTCGCCGCCGGAGGCCATCTCCAGGTCCTCCCCCGGAATGCGTCCGTCGACCGTGACGTCCAGGAGCGGGCCGCTGGAGACGAAGGAGTTGCCGGCGCGCATGCCCTCGAACCAGCCCTCCATCGACAACTCGCCGTCCGGCGTGCGGATGTAGGTGCGCATCGAGCCCACCAGCGGGGTCGCGTGCAGGTTGGAGATGGAGTCCTCGCCACCCACCACGTAGGAGCGCAAATCGTTGCTCCAGACCGCGTAGACGGGCGGATAGCCGTCCTGTGGGGTGGACCACTCGACGCCGTCGGTGGTCTCGAGCGCCGCGTCCACGATGAAGCCCTTGGCGCCTCCCAGGTTTCCCTCGAGCGGGTCGCCGCTGTAGCCGGAATGCACGTAGGCGGTGGTCGCGCCCTGCGCCTTGGCCTTCCTGAACATGTCGGTGTTGGAGGGATAGAGGCTCTCGATCGCGGTCTGCTCGTACCCGGTCACATACGGGGAGATGAGGTGGTCGGTCATCCCGAACATGAAGACGTGCCCATAGAAGGGCGGGCGGTACTCCTGGCCCACCACCAGCACCATGTCCGGACGGGAGAGCGGGTGGGCGCCGCCGCCGGGCACGAAGAACTGGTGGTCGAGAATTCGGTTGTCCTTGTTGGCGATCTGTTCGGCCACCACGTCCTGGTCCTCGGCCTCCGACATCATCATGAGGTTCTCGAGAGTGTTGTGGAGGTTGCCGGCGTAGTTCATGTGCACGTGGGTCGAGCCGGAGTACCAGCCTTCGTCGCTCAGGTCCGATATTTCGTCGAGTTGGACGGTCATGCCGACTTCTTCGCCGGCGACGATTTCCACGTCGAACTCGCGGGGGGTGTGCTCGAAGCCGCGGACGACGGTCATTCGGGCGGTGCCGGGGGGCAGTTCGATCTCGAACGTTCCGATGTGATGGAAGATGTGGTCGCGCGCGCGGCTGATCCGCGAGTAGGCGTCGGGCGGGGTGTAATGCTTGCCGTCGGAAGCGGTGAGGTGGATGCGCGTGCCGACCGGTTCCCCGTCGGTGTCCATCGTGGTCACCGTGAGCGTGCCCATGGGCTCCTTCCAGCGGCGCTCCGTGATGTTGACCGTGCGCAGCGCGCCGCCGTAGGTCTCGAGCAGCGCAAGCTGGGGAAGCCCGCCCTCGTTGGTGATGAAGGCGATCCACTCGCCGTCCGGCGACCAGCGCGGGTGGAAGGCATCGTGCTCGAAGAAGGTGAGCTTGTAGGGCTCGCCTCCTGCCGTGGGCTGGACGTACAGGTTGTTGAACTGGTCGGCGGCGCCGGCCGTGGACGAGTACACGAAGCGGCGCCCGTCGATGGAGACGTCCGGCTGGGTGCGGTAGAGGGTTTGCTCCTCCAGCACGGCTACGCGGCTGTCGATGCCGTTCGCGCCCGCGGGGATCCGGTAGACGTTGCCGCTCCCCAGGGGTACGTCGCGGTTGGAGACGATGAGCAGCTCCTCGCCCGAGGGCAGCCAAGAGGGCGAGATGTGCATGTCCCACGCGCCGAAGTAGAGGCGGCTGCGCCCGAAGGTGTTGTCGTAGGTGACCGCGATCTCGTCGCCTGCCCACTGCCCGTCGGCGATCTCGCGGATGTAGATGTTGAAGAAGCCGCTGGGAGCGGTGGAGACGTAGGCAAGGCGGGTGCCGTCGGGCGAAAAGCGCGGGTCGACGTAGATCTCGGCGTCGTCGGTGAGGCGGTGGACCTCCCCGTTGCTCGTGTCCAGCACCTCCAGCTGGATGGGCCCGCTGCCCGCGTCGGCGGTGTAGACCAGCCAGCGGCCGTCGGGCGACCAGTTCGGGGAGGAGAGGTAGTCGTCCGAGCGCACCAGCTCGGTCGCGGCTCCGGTCGCGGGGTCGACGCTCCAGATGGATCCGCTCATTCCCACCGCGATGCTCTGGCCGTCGGGCGCCCAGGCGGGATACCACGGGGTGGAGCTGGGGGCGGGCGGGAAGTAGTAGTTCTGCATGTAGTTGCCGCCGTGCGCCGACGCCGCGTACGGGCGCCCGGAAGCCGGGTCGGGTCGCGCGGGCGGGGCTTCTCCTGCGGACGATCCGCCGCCGGAGTCGCACGCCGTGGTCACGGCCGCTACGAGGAGAGAGCCGAGAATCACCGTCGCGGCTCTGCTGGGGCGGAGGGATCGGGGGTGGCGGCGGGCAAGCAGTTGGACCGCGGGCATCGGGGGTCTCCCTGGCTGTTCGGTGGCGGTGCGAGTCGTGCCGGCCGCCGGCGGGCTGGCGGCCCATCGATTCTACGGCAGTCTAGGCCGTGGGCGCGTTCCGGGCTACCGGCCCGGCGTCGGCGGCCCGACCACCGGAGCCCCTCGCGAGCCCGCCACGTCGGCGCGGCCTTTCCGTCGTCACGGTTGCGGGACCATCTTCCGCCTGCGCACCCGCGGCGTTGCCGGAGGAGCAGCCCGCGTCAGACGGTGTACGGCGCAACGGAGAAGCGAGCCCTGTCCTCACCAACAAGGTGATCCCCGGTGTCGAAACCGAGCGCGATGTGCCGAACGAGCCTGTTCCTGGCGGCCTCGCTGGCGGCATGCGCGGCCTGGCCGGCCTCGGCTGCAGGGGGCCAGGAGCCGGGCCCGGAGGATCAGGGACTCCCGGCACCGGAACCGGGCTCCGAATTGAGCGTCTCGCTCATTACCGTCGGCGCCGGACCCGTGGTCTACGAGATGTTCGGCCACAACGCCATCCGCATCCAGGATCCGGCGCGCGGCCTGGATGTGTCGTACAACTGGGGCATGTTCGACATCAGCCAGGAGGGCTTCTTCTGGCGTTTCCTCCTGGGCGACTGGCAGTACTGGATGGCTGGCCTGTCCTCCGAAGGAATGATCGCGCATTACGTGGCCTCGGATCGCGGCGTGGTCGAGCAGGAGCTGGACCTGACCCCGGATCAGCGCCTCCGGCTTCTCGGCATGGCCGAGCTCAACGCGCTCCCGGAAAACGCCTGGTACCGATACCAGTACTTCCTCGACAACTGCTCGACGCGCGTGCGCGACGCCCTGGACATCGTCCTGGGCGGACGCCTGCGCGATCGCTTCGGCGAGGTCCCGGGCGAGACCTTCCGCTTCCACACCCGACGGCTCACGGCAGGCAATGCGCTGGTCTACGTGTCGCTCGACTTCTTCATGGGCGGGCGCGGCGATCGTCCCGTCACCGCATGGGACGAGATGTTCATTCCCATGATGATGCGCGACTTCCTGGGTGACACGGACCTGGTCACATCCGAAGCCGTCCTGGACGATCCGGCCCGCGTCCCTCCGGCCGAGCCGCCTCCGCGCTTCGTCTGGTTCGCCCTGGTCGGCGTGATGCTCGCCGCATGGCTCGCCGGAGCGGCGGCGGTGGTCGCTTCTCCGCGGCTGAGCACCGCCGGGCCGACCCTGATGGCCTTCCTCAGGGCGGAGTTCGTGCTGCTCGCCGGCGTATGGTCTCTCGCCGCCGGCCTGTCCGGGCTGGTGATGATCGTGTCGCACTTCACCGCCCACGAGTTCATGCACTGGAACGAGAACTTCCTCCAGGCGAACCCGCTGTCGCTGGTGCTGGCGGTTGCGCTCGTCCCGGCGGTCTTCGCCGGCAGGTGGCGCCGGCTGGCGGCCCGAACGGCGCTGCTGGCGGCCGGGGTGTCGGTCCTCGGCCTCGTGATGCAGGTTGTTCCCGGGCTCGACCAGGTGAACGGGTATCATCTGGCGGTCGCGGTACCGGCGCACCTGGCGGTTGCGTGGGGCGTGCACGCAGTGGTGCGCGTCGACACGCAGCGGTCCGCGGCAAGCTGATCCCGCGGCCTGATCCCGCAGCGCGAAGCCTACACCGTCACCAACCGGGACCGACTCGATTGGGGAGCCCGCATGACACGTCGCAGCGAGGAAGCCCGGTGAGCCCGGGTGTCGACCGGCAGGACGTCCGCTACGAACCCGACGAGCGTCCTCCCCTGCCGATCACGGTCGGGCTGGGCATCCAGTACGCCATCCTCTGCATTGCCAGCGTCATCCTGACGCCCACCGTGATGATCACCGTCGCCGGCATGGGCGACGACTACCTGTCGTGGGCGGTGTGCGCGGCGCTGGTGATCAGCGGGGTGACGACGGCGATCCAGGCGCGCAAGATCGGGCGCGTCGGCGCGGGCTACATCCTCGTGATGGGGAGCACGAGCGCGTTCCTCGCGGTGAGCGTGACAGCCCTGCAACAGGGGGGGCCGGGCATGCTCGCGACCCTGATCATCGCGTCCGCCCTGGTTCAGTTCGTCCTGGCGGCGAGGATGGCGCTGCTCAGGCGCATCTTCACGCCCACGGTGGCCGGCACCGTGCTGCTGCTCATCCCGGTGACCCTCTCGCCCCTCATCGTCAACAAGCTGGGCGAGGTGCCCCCGGACGTTTCACCTGCCGCGGGCCCGGTCATCGCGGGAGTGACGCTGCTGGTGATGATCCTGGTTCCGCTTCGTTCCTCCGGGGTGCTGCGCCTGTGGGCTCCGGCCATCGGCATCGTCGCGGGCTGCCTCACCGCCAGGCTGGGGTTCGGCATGTACGACACGTCGTCGGTCGCGGACGCCGCCTGGATCGGGCTTCCGCAACTCGCCTATCCCGGGGTCGACCTGAGCTTCCGCCCGGAGTTCTGGGCTCTGCTGCCGTCCTTCATCATGGTGACGCTGGTGGGCGCGCTCGACACGCTCGGAGACGCCATCGCGATTCAGCGGGTCTCGTGGCGCAGGCTGCGGGCGATCGACTTTCGCTCCATCCAGGGCGCGATCTCGGCCGACGGCGTGGGCAATCTGCTGTCCGGCCTCGCGGGGACGGTTCCGAACACCACCTACGGCATGAGCATCAGCGTCGCGGAACTCACCGGAGTCGCCGCCCGCCGGATCGGGATCTGCGTCGGCATCGTGTTCGTCTCGCTCGCGTTTCTGCCCAAGTTCATCAACCTGATCATCGCGATCCCGGGGCCGGTCGTCGCGGCCTACTTCGTCATCATCGTGGCCCTGATCTTCGTCTTCGGGATGAGGATTCTGCTTCAGGAGGGCCTGGACTACCGCAAGGGTCTGGTGGTCGGCGTCGCGTTCTGGATCGGGCTCGCGTTCCAGTTCGACTGGATCTATCCGGAGTACTTCCAGGGCATCTGGGGCGAACTGCTCGGCAACGGCATGACCGTCGGCGGCTTCACCGTCATCCTGCTGGCGATGTTCGAGGAGATGGTCGGAGGACGTCGATCGCGCCTGAAGACACGGCTCACGCCCGGTATCTGGTCAGAGATCGACGACTTCATGGTGACGTTCGCCGCGCGCAAGGGCTGGAACGAGGACATGGAGCGGCGCCTGCGCGCCGTGGGCGAGGAGACCGCGCACATCCTCATGCGGGGAGCGGATGACGAGGATGAGGAGACGGACGCATCGGAACGCCGCCTGCTTCTCATCGCCGGAAGCGACGGCGGCGCAGCCGACCTCGAGTTCATCGCAACCACCGACGAGACGAACATCGAGGACCAGCTGGTGATGCTCAGCGAGGGGGCCCCGAGCGGCGGGTCGGAGATCCCTCTGAGGCTTCTGCGCCACTACGCCTCGGCCATCCGTCACCAGCAGTACCACGACATCGACATCCTGTCGATACGGGTGGAGAGCGCCGCGCAGCCGGGCGGGGGGATCGACTAGGTGACGGATCTCAGCCGGTAGCCGCCTTCCGCACAGGCTTCGCCGCGTCCCCCTCGCCTTCCGCGCCGCCCTCTCCCGCGATGCTCGCCTTCAGCGCCGCCATCAGGTCGATGATCTGGGCCTGCGGCTCGGCCGAGGGCGCCACGGTGATCTGTTCGCCGTCGATCTTCTGCTGGATCAGCTCGAGCTGGCGCTCGCGCACTTCGTCCTTGTAGTCGTCGGGCTGGAATTCCTCCGCGGTCCGCTGCTCGATCATCTGGACCGCCAGGTCGAGTTCCGCGCGGTTGATCTCGCCCTCCTCGACCGGGACTTCGTCCCAGGACCGGACCTCGGTCTGGTAGCGCAACTGTTCGAGCATCAGCCCGTCCCTGTACGGGCGCACCATCACCAGGTACTGCTTGCCGCGGGTGGCGAAGCGCGCGACCGCAACGCGTCCCGTCTGCTCCAGCGCGGCGGCCAGCAGGCGATAGGCGCGGGCGCCGCCCCGGTCCGGTCCCAGGTAGTAGGCCCGGTCGAAGTAGACCCGCTCGACCTGCTCGGCGGGGACGAACTCGGCGATCTCGATGGCGTCGGTCTTGGGCTGTTCCAGCACCTTGAGTTCATCGGGCTCGAAGACGACGAACTGGTTCTTCGCGAACTGGTATCCCTTGACCATGTCGTCCTTGGGCACGACTTGGTTGTTGTCGGGGTTGAAGTACTGCTGACGCACCCGGACGCCGGTCTTGCGGTCGATCCAGTTGAAGCTGACGCGCGCGCCCGACTTGCTGGTCGCGAACAGCTTGACCGGGATCGTGACGAGACCGAAGGAGATGCTGGAGGTTCCGATCGCTCGTGCGGCCATGATGTCCCCGGGGAATCGGTATCCGTAATCGGCGGGGGAGCTTACATGATGGTTGCGAGGGTCGGCAAAGGGAAGGCCGATGCCTGATCGCGCATCCCGCGACAAGCTCGCCGAGTATCGCGCCAAGCGGCAGGCGTCGCGCACTCCGGAGCCGTTCGGCGGCGCGGCGCTGGCCGGAAGCCGTCTCTTCGTCGTCCAGCAGCACGATGCCACGCGCCTGCACTGGGACTTCCGGCTGGAGCTGGACGGGGTTCTGCTCTCGTGGGCCGTTCCCAGGGGGCCCTCGCCCAACCCGCAGGACAAGCGCATGGCCGTCCACGTCGAGGACCATCCCCTGGACTACGCGGAGTTCGAAGGCGTGATCCCGGAGGGCAACTACGGGGCCGGCTCGGTCATCCTCTGGGACAAGGGCGTGTGGGTGCCGGTCGAGGATCCGCGCGCGGGGCTCGAGAGCGGCAAGCTGCTCTTCGATCTGCGCGGCTTCAAGCTGAACGGCCGCTGGACGCTGGTGAAGACGCGCCAGTCCGAGAACTCGTGGCTCCTGATCAAGGAGTCCGATGCCTGGGTGGACGAGCGCGGCACCGGCGCCTACCCGGTCGAGTCGGTCTATTCGGGGCTCTCGGTGGACGAGGTCGCGCATCCGGAGCGGCGTCAGGCCGCGGTGGAGGAGCGGGCCCTGGAGCTGGGCGCGCGCGAGCTCCGGGTCGAGTCCCGCACGGTGCGGCCGATGCTCGCGACCTCGCGCGACACCCCGTTCACGCGCCCCGGGTGGGTCTTCGAGATCAAGTACGACGGCTACCGCATCATCGGCGCCCGCGAAGGCGGCGAGGCGGTGCTCTGGTCGAGGAACGGGAACGATCTCACGGCGACTTTCCCGGAGATCGCCCGGGCCGTGCGCGGCCTCCCGTTCGGCCATGTGATCGTCGACGGCGAGGTGGTGGTCCACGACGCCGCCGGGCTGCCCAGCTTCGGCCGCCTGCAGAAGCGCGGCCGCCTGCAGAACCACGCCGACATCCAGCGCGCCGCGGTCGAGCTCCCCGCGCGCATGTACGTCTTCGACCTGCTGGCGGTGGGCGGCCTCGATCTGCGCGGCCTGCCGCTGCTGGCGCGCAAGCAGGTGCTGCGCGAGGTGCTGCCTCCCGCGGGGCCGCTCCACTACTGCGATCACATCGCCGAGACGGGCGAGGTCATGTACGAACACGTCACGCAGATGCGGCTCGAGGGCGTGGTCGCCAAGAAGGCGGACAGCATCTACGTGTCGGCGCGCTCGGGCTCCTGGATGAAGATCCGGGCGGTGGAGACCGGGGACTTCGTCGTCGTCGGGTGGTCGGAGCCGCGGGACGAGCGACCAGGGCTGAGTTCGCTGCACCTGGCCCGCTACCAGGGCGACACGCTGGTGCACGCGGGCAGCGTCGGCACGGGATTCACGGCCGACCAGCTCGCCGAGATCCGTGAAATGCTCCTCGAGATCGAGGTCGACGAGTGTCCGGCTACCGGAGAGGGAGTTTTCATGCCCGGCCGCGTGCAGCGCTGGGTCCGCCCGGAGCTGGTAGCGGAGGTGCGCTACAAGGAGTGGACCGAGGCGGGTCTGCTGCGTCATCCGTCGTTTGTCCGCTTCCGCGAGGACAAGCGGCCGCGCGAGTGCTTCCTGGAGGACGACGCGGCATCCCGCGAGGCGCTGGCCGAGCCCCTGCCGGTGCGCGCACCGAGCGTCGCGCGGGATGTGCATTTCACCAACCTGGACAAGGTGTTCTGGCCGGAGGAGCGCTACACCAAGGGCGATCTCATCGACTACTACCGGGCCATCTCACCCTGGCTGCTCCCGTACCTCGCGGACCGGGCCCTGGTCATGACGCGCTACCCGGACGGCATCGACGGCAAGTCGTTCTACCAGAAGGACGCGCCCGAATGGGCCCCGGACTGGCTGCGCACCGAGACCGTCTTCTCGGAGAGCTCCGGGCGCGATCTGAACTACTTCGTCGCCGATTCGCCGGAGGCCATCCTCTACATCGCGAACATGGGCACCATCCCGCTGCACATCTGGCACAGCCGCCTGGAGACGCCTTCCCGCCCGGACTGGTGCGTGCTGGACCTGGATCCCAAGGAGGCTTCGTTCGCCGATGTCATCCGGGTGGCCCGATGCATCCGCAGGGTGTGCGGGGAGGCGGGACTGCCCTGCTACGTGAAGACGAGCGGGTCGTCAGGGCTGCATGTCATGATCCCGCTGGGGCGGCGCTGCACCTACGAGCAGTCGCAGCTCTTCGGCGGGGTGATGAGCCGCGTGATCGCGGTCGAACTGCCCGAGATCGCCACAGTGGAGCGGCGGGTGAGCCGGCGCGAGGGCAAGGTCTACCTGGACTACCTGCAGAACGGCCACGGCAAGCTGATCGCGGCTCCCTTCTGCGTGCGACCCAGACCGGGTGCCCCCGTTTCCATGCCCCTGGAGTGGAGCGAGGTGGAGGACGGGCTGGCCATCGGGCAACACACCATCCGCACTGCGCCCGCGCGCATGGCTGCGTTGGGAAGGGACCCGCTGGCCGCGGTGCTGGAAGAGGAACCCGACCTGGTAGCCGCGCTGGAGCGGTTGATGGGGTGGTTGAGTTAGCCGGCCACGTCGTCGGCGAATCGCCGCTGCATTCGGCAAATGACGGCTACGCACGGGGGGCGTGATAGCTGCGAGCGATGGGACCCTCGGCCGCGAGAGTACACCCCTCTCCAGGACCCTCTGCACGGTGTTGCATTTTCGAAAAGGCAACATATTGTTGCATTTACGGTTTTGCAACACGCTGGCGAGGGTTTCGGTGGGGTTGGACGCTGGCCTTGGATCGGGTCTTCAGGAGCCACCGCGACGGCATCCACCCAGGCGTGCCCGGATCCACCCCGTCACCGCGACCGGATCCACCCCGTCACCGCGACCGGATCCACCCCGCTACCGCGTCCGCCACCTCCGCCATCACTTCCTCGTGGGTGCGTCCGCTTCTCTTGAGCACCTTGAACGAGTGGTCCCCGCCCTCGACCACGTGCAGCGTCGCGCGGGACCCCAGCCGCTCGACCACCGGGCGCAGGAAGTCCAGGTTGGCCAGCCGGTCGCGCGTGCCCTGGACGAACAGCAGGGGCAGCTCGACCTGGTGGAGATGTTCGCTCCGCTCGATGCCGGGCGGCTTCCCGATGCCGTGCAGGGGGAAGCCCAGGAAGGCGATCCCGCGCAGTCCCGCCAGCGGGGCGTCCGCCGCGGCCAGCGAGGTCATGCGGCCGCCCATGGACTTGCCCCCCGCGAACAGCGGCAGGTCGGGAGCGGCCTCGTGCGCCGCCGCCACCGCCCGCCGCACCGTGGCCGTCAGGATGCGCTGCGGGTTGGGGTACCGCCGACCCGCCTCCATGTAGGGGAACTGGTAGCGAAAGGTGGCGACCCCGCGGTCGGCCAGCAGCCCCGCGACCTCCTCCATGAAGACGTGGCGCATGCCCGCGCCCGCGCCGTGCCCGAGGACCAGCAGCGCGCTCGCGTCCCGCGGCCGCACGAGCAGCGCCGAGACCGAAGTGCCGGCGACCTCGAAGGAGAGCGCGCGAGCCGAGGTCATCCGGCCAACCCCGCGTGGGCTCGGGCGGGCCCACCGCCGGCCCACCTCCTCATCCGCCGCTGATCGCGGGAAGCACGAAGATCTCGCTGCCCGACCCGACTCGCGTCCCGAGGCCTCCCGTGAAGCGGATGTTTTCGCCGTCCACGAAGATGTTCACATGGGGCCGCAGCGCACCCTGTTCGGTCATCAGGCGGTCGTAGAGGCCCGGGTGGGAAGCGTTCAACGCGCCCAGCACCCCGCCGACTGAATGCCGAACCGCCATCTCCACCACCGCCCGCCCGCCGGCCAGCTCGCGCAGCGCCTCCGGGAGCACGACCTTCACGCCACGCACGCCTTCACGCACACCACCGGCGGGAGCCCGTCGCGCACCAGTTCCCAGGAATCGCCGTCGTCGCGCGAGGCGTACACCTTGCCGCTTCGCGTTCCGAAGAACACCTGACCGGGCGCCAGCGTCGCGAGCGCATCGCGCAGCACCGTCTCGTACGCGTTCTCCTGCGGAAGCCCCTCGGTGAGCGGGTGCCAGTTCGCCCCGCCGTCGCGCGTCCGGTACACGCGCAGCTTCGCGTCCGGGGTGCAGCGGAACCCGTCCGACTCTATGGGCACGATGTAGACGGTGTCGGGATCTCCCGGATGCATCGCCATGGCGAAGCCGAAGTCCGAAGGGACCCCGTTGGCGATGTCGACCCAGGTATCCCCCCAGTTCTCGCTCCTGTAGAGCCCCCAGTGGTTCTGCAGGAAGAGCCGTCCCGGGTTCGCCGGATGATGCGTGATCTTGTGCACGCACTGGCCGAACTCGGGGTGCTTGTCGGGGAGGAACTCCGCGCGCACGCCATGGTTGCGCGCCTCCCACGTGGCCCCGCCGTCGTCGCTCCGGTAGGCGCCGGCCGCCGAGATGGCGATCATCATGCGCCCGTCCGGCTCGCCGTCCCCGACGATGGTGTGCAGGCAAAGCCCTCCCGCGCCCGGCTGCCAGCGCTCGCGGTGGGGATGGTTCAGGAGGCCCTCCACCGGCTGCCACGAGTCCCCGGCGTCGCGCGACTCGAAGAGGCACGCGGGCTCGACCCCAAGGCGGATCACATCGGGCTCGGCCTCCGAACCGGGCCGGATCTGCCAGATGCGCTTGAGCGAGAGCTCCGAATCCTCCGGGAACCTGACCCGGCGTTCATCCTTCCCGGACCAACTCGCCCCGAAGTCGTCGGAGAAGCGGAGCGTCGTCCCCCAGAAGGGGCTGCCCGGCGCCGCCCACAGGCGCGATCGGCCGGCGCGGCCGTCGTACGCCATCGCATAGACTTCCTCGCCGGGGAAGTGCGGCCCGTCCAACTCCCAGCCGCCGCCATCGCGCGCGCGGCCCACGAAGGCCCCCTTTGTCGTGCCGAGCAGCAGGACCGTTTCTCCCGCGGAGACCGTGAAGCCGGTCGACGTCTTCATTTCCACATCCCCGTCATCGTTTTCCACATCATTTGGCATCTCTTGCGCGATCCCGCCGACAACCCGTTGAAGACTATCGGGAACGGGGGCGGACACAAGACGTGCTGGCCGCACGACCCGGCTCCGGCAGTGATGGCGTCTGGCGCATCCCCCGGATCCCGTGCATCATTCCGCCATGCGCATCTGGACGGGAACCAGCGGCTTCGCCTACAAGGAGTGGAAGGGCCGGTTCTACCCGGAGAAGCTCCCGCAGCGGGCCTTCCTCTCGCACTACGCCGGCGAGCTGCCCGCCGTCGAGATCAACAACACCTTCTATCGGCTGCCGAAGGTCGATCTGCTGATGAAGTGGGCCGAGCAGGTCCCCGAGCGCTTCCGCTTCTCGATCAAGGCGTCGCGCCGCATCACGCACTTCAAGCGCCTCGGCCTCTCGAGCACCAACGAGACCACCTACCTGGTCGAGACCTGCGCCACCCTCGGGCCGCGGCTGGGCGTGATCCTCTTCCAGATGCCGCCCAACATGAAGAAGGATGCGGGGCGTCTGGCGGCGTTCCTGGATCTGCTTCCCGACCGCACGCGCGCCGCGTTCGAGTTCCGCAACCCGGCCTGGTTCGACGACGAGGTGCGAACACTGCTCGCCGACCGCGACTTCGCACTGGTGCACGCGGACGTCGACGACCCGCTGCCGGGCGTGCCCGCCGACCGGCCCCTGCCCTCCGGCACCTGGGGCTACCTGCGCATGCGCCGCCTCGGCTACACCCAGGGTGAGCTGGGGCGGTGGATGGAGCGCGTCCAGGGGCAGGGCTGGGACGAAGCCTTCGTCTTCTTCAAGCACGAGGACGAAGCCGCCGGACCGGCGATGGCGAAGGACTTCCTGTCGCTGGCCGGGGCGCCGGCATTCCGACGCTCCCCGGGATGAGCGTCCCAATCTCAGATGGAATCGGAGATCCGGAGTAGCGCGTCCCGTCCCCGCCGCGTCAGCCGATACTTCTGATTCTTTGCCCGCGGCGCGTCGGGGCGAGTCATTTCCACGAGGCCGGACGACATCGCCGGACGAAGGTAGCTCTTCCGAAATGATGGCCGGTGCGAGAGACTCATCTGGGCCATGAGGGCGCTGGCAGCCTTCGGGCTGGTCTTCAGTGCTGCCAGCAGCACGGCAACTTGGTCGCTTACTTGGTCGCTTGCTTGGTCGCTCAATGATACCGAGCGGGCTGCCTCCAGGATCACGCCGAGCATGAACTCGATGAACGATGTGCTTTCGCCCGCTTCAGAACTCCGCCGGATCGCCCTGTAGTAGTCGTTCTGGTGGGACCGTCCTGACGGATGGTGCAGCCGCTCATCGAATCTAATGCTTTCGGGTTTTGTTCTCCATCATCGCTGGCCAGATCCGGGCGTCGCTCCTACTCTGTCCGAGTGCGGCTCCACCACCGCCGCGGGCAGATGCCTTCTCATCTCGGAGGCGCATGGGCGCAAGGAGAGAACACCCGATGGCCGAGTCACGCAGAACCTTCCTGAAGCAGTCCGCGGCAACAGTGGCCGTGGTTTCGTTGCCGAGTTGCGCGCCCACCGCGGCGGAGAGCCCGGACGCGCTCGCTCCGGCCACGCTTCGGGCCGTCGGCGAGGCGGTGTTGCCGGAAGAGCTGGGCGCGGAGGGCCGCGAGCGGGCGGTGGCCGCCTTCGAGCTCTGGTCGGAAGGGCTGGAGCCGGTGGCCGAGATGCCCCATCCCTACCTGGTGCCCGTGACGGTCTACACGGGGCCGGATCCCCGGCCCGGATGGGCCGCCCAACTGAGCGGGCTGGACATCGAGAGCGGCAAGCGCTTCGGGATGTCGTTCGCCGAGGCCGGAGTGTCCGAGCGGCGACGGATCCTCGAGCCGCATGTGCGCCGGGCCGGTCCCGACTTCGGCCGGCCGGAAAACGCCGCGCACATCGCGGTCGCGCTCGCGGCCCACTTCTTCGCCTCCCCGATCGCGACCGATCTCTGCTACGGCCGAGCCATCGCCAGGCAGCAGTGCAGAGGCCTCGCGGGCGCCGGAAACGAACCCGCCCCGCTGCCGGGAGCCGCGTCATGAGCCAGGTCATCGAGAGCGACGTCTGCATCATCGGGGGCGGCATCAGCGCGGCCATGGTTGCGGAACGTCTCGCGGAGCGCACCGAGGCGTCCATCACGGTCGTCGAGGCGGGGGGCCGCACGGCTTCTCTGGAAGAGAGAACGGCGACCCGCGCGCGCATGCTCGCGTATGGCGAGAACCCCTACCCGAACGACCACATCCCCGGTCAGACCGGCACGGGCGAGATGTACCAGTCGATGGTCCTGGGGGGCGCCGCGATGCACTGGGGGGGCGCCGTGCCCCGGTATTCGCCGGAGGACTTCCGGGTGCGCTCCCTCTACGGGGTCGGATACGACTGGCCCATCACCTTCGACGATCTGGAGCCCTACTACCAGGAGGCCGAGGAGCGCATGGGCGTCGCCGGGGAGCAGGGCCCGCCCGAGTACGATCCCCGTTCCAGGCCGTATCCGATGCCGCCCCTGCCGCTCTCCTGGAACCTCGAGCGCATGCGCGAGTGGACGGACGCGGCGGGCATCCCCTTCTGGACCCAGCCGTGGGCGCGCAACACCGAGCCGTGGCAGGGACGCAACGTGTGCCAGCGCTGCGACACCTGCGCGGTCTGCCCGACGGGCGCCAAGTACACCCCGGATTTCGCGTTCGACCGCCTGCTCGCCGCGGGGCGAATCCGGCTGCACGGCCGCACGCTGATTCGCTCGCTGAATCTGGCATCGGGCTCGGACCGCATGGAGACCGCCACGGGATTTCATCAGGACGCCCCCGACCAGCCCGTCGAATTCCGGGCGCGAACCTTCGTGCTGGCTGCGGGCCACAGCTGGAGTTCGCATCTCCTCCTGCTTTCGGCCAACAGCCGCTTCCCCAACGGTTTGGCCAACAGCACGGACAACGTCGGGCGCTACATGACCGGGCACTGGTTCGCCAGCGGCTTCATCGAGCTGCCCATGAGGCTCTACCCGGGGATCTTTCCCAACAACAGCCTGCTGTCGCACCGCTTCGCGAGTCCGGGGCCGCTTGACCGCTACCTGCGCCACGACATCCGGCTGTGGGAATCGACGGTGGGCCGCGAAGCCCGGCTGGCGACGGACGACGGGCGGGTCCTCTGGGGCGACGAGGTGATGGCCGACTGGCGCGCGCGCACCCGGTCCACCGCGACCGCGCGCATCCGGTCGTACTACGACGTGATTCCCACCCCCGATAGCCGTCTCACGCTCGACCCGGGCATGCGCAACGCGCACGGCGATCCGATGCCGCGCATCGACTACGTGGCGGGGCAGGCCACCCTCGACCTGGAGCCGCACACCCACGAGACCCTGCTGGACCGCTTCGACGAGCTCGCGCGCGCGGCGGGCGGGCGCATGATGAGCACGCGGGCGTCACGCCTGTTCGAGCATCCGGGCGGCGGTTGCCGGATGGGCGACGATCCCGCCACCAGCGTGGTGGACCGCTGGGGACGCGCGCACGACCACGAGAACCTTTTCGTGGTGGGCGCGCCCACGATCGTCTCCAGCGGCTGCGCCAACGGGACCCTCACCTTCTGCGCGCTGTCGCTGATGGCCGCGGAGGAGATTGCGAAGGGTTAGCCGGGGATCCCCGGGTTACATCGGCACGCCCGCGACCGTTCCCGTCGTCCCGGCGGTGGCGGGGTGGGTTTCGCGATCGGCCGTCGGGTCTCCTGCTTGCACCTCGAGCCAGTCCGTGAACCTGCGTTCGGGCCGGCCCTCCCACGCCCGGCGGTGCCAGGCATCGCTCGCGAGCAGCGAAAAGCCCAGCGTGGCTTCGCAGAACACCATCTGTTCGCGCGCCGTCTCCACCTTTCCCCAGCTTGCGGCCTCGCGCAGGGTCGAACCGGACAGGGCGCCGTCGCGACTGTCCGCGACCGTGAGCTGCACGGCATATCGGTGCATCGATACCTCCGAGGGCGTAGCCTCGCCGGTCCCATCCCCTGAAGCGGGCGCCCGCGCCGAGGCGGCATCGTCCTCTTGCAGCATCTCCGCGGCCACCACGATGTCCTGGGCAAAGTTCTTGGGAACCCCTCCGCCGAGCATGAGCAGCCCCGTAGCGCGGGAAGCGAGCTTGATCCGGGCGAGCTCGAGGAAGTCCCTCCCCGAGTCCAGCGACACCGGTTCGCGCCCCTCGCGCGCGGCCGCGGCCTGGTGCAGCACGATGCCGAACCCGGCGGAGCAGTCGCTGAGAGCGGGCACGAAGACCGGAACCCTCTTCCGGTACGCCGAAAGCACCACGGATTCCGACTCGGGGAAGCTCACATCGAGGAAGCGGCCCATTTCGGTCAGGATCTCACGCGACGAATACGGGCGCGCGGAAAGCCGATCGAAGATGCCCCTCATCGTCCGGTCGCAGACGCGCAACTCCCGCTCGTCGATGTAGGTGTCGTAGATGCGGTCGATGGCTAGCTCGCGCAGACGTTCATCCGGCACCACCGGATGCTCGGGCGAGCCTGGAGCCATGTAGTGCCGGAACCCCAGAGCCTCGAAGAAGTCCTGATCCACCATGTTGGCGCCCGTCGACACCACCACGTCCACCATGCCTGAGTCGATCAGCGTCACCAGCGCCTTCTTGAGGCCCGCGGACACGAGCGATCCCGCGAGCGTGAGGATGACGGTGCACTCCGGGTCGGCGAGCATCTCCGAACAGATGTCCGCCGCGCGCGCCAGGTTGCGGGCCTGGATGGCCGTCGGCCGGAACTGGCCTATGACCGGGCGGGCGTCGAACGCGCGGATGTCGACGTGCTCCACCGGGCGGCAAAGAAGATCGCGTCTGGCAGGATCGGTCACGAAGCCTCCACATGCGGAAAGCGGTTGAACGGACCGGTAATCTGCCGGAATCGGCGGCATTTCTCCATTCCCGGTACCGCCGGGGTGAGCGAGATTGTCCGGGGCACTCCTCGCCCGCGGCCAACGCCGGCAGGGGTTGACGATTCCGCGGAACTGCATATCATGTGCATATCACTGCTAGTATGCCATTCTGTCATGTGACGTCTGCCAAAATGTCAGACCGACCACAGATTCCCCTGCGATCCTCTGCCAGAATGTCAGACCGACGAACAGCCCCTGCGCAGCGCCGGATGGTGATCACGAGAATCCTGGAGAACCGCGAAGTCGCCAGCCAGGAGGAACTCGTGCGCCTGCTGGGAGAACGCGGGATTGTCGTGACCCAATCCTGCATCAGCCGGGACCTGGCCCGGTTGGGAGCGATGAAGGGTGCTGGCGGCTACAGCCTGCGGCCTCTCAATCTCTCGGAAGAGGACCGCCGCACGCTCTCCAGCTACGCGCGCGCCGTGCACGCGGCCGGTCCGAATCTGACCGTTGTGCGCACCGCGACCGGGGCCGCCCAGCGCATCGCGCTCTTCCTCGACCGGATGGGCTGGAAGGAAGTCCTGGCGACACTGTCGGGCGACGACACCATCTTCATCGCAACCCGAAACCGCAGCGAACAGCGTGCCCTGGTGGGCCGGCTGCGCCGCGAGGCCGGCCTGTCGGGCTCACGGAACGAGGGCAATGCGTAGCATCGTCATCGACAAACTGGCGTCCGTGGCCTCGGATCTGGGTGCCGAGCGCGAGATCCGCGTCGGCGACCGCATTCCCAGCGAGGAGGGCGTGATGGTGGCGGTCGAGGTGCTGAACGAGAAGTCCTCCTACAACCAGTTGGAACTGGCCAGCGGACGCATGGCGCGCGTGCGCCGCGGGGATGTCGTCGTGGGCGCGCTGGGCCACCGCAAGGCGCTGTTCGGCTACTCCGGCCACGTGCCCGCAACCACGCGCCCGGGCGACACGGTGCAGATACTGAACATGGGCGGCGTGCTGGGAATATGCGACGCCGTCAACGCCTCCCTGGGACAGCCCTTCGACGCGCGTGTGCTCGGGGTGGTTCTCGAGTTCCCCTATCTCGGCGAGCGCGTGGGCGTCCCGGCCCGGGTGGGCGGCGACCCACTCGACACCGGGGCGCGACTGGAATTGGGAGGAGTTCCCGTGGTGGCCCTCGCCGGCACCTGCATGAACTCCGGCAAGACGGCGGCGGCATGCGCGGTGATCGGGCGCCTCCGGCACAGGGGTCATGTAGTCGACGCCTTCAAGGCAACCGGCGTCTCGCTGCGGCGCGACATCCTGGCGATGGAGGACGCGGGTGCGCGCAACACGTCCATCTTCACCGACTTCGGCGTCGTCAGCACCGGGCCCGGCAATGCGCCGGACCTGGCGCGCACGATGCTGCGCCGCCTGGCGGCCGAGCGTCCCGACGCGATCGTCTTCGAGTTGGGCGACGGAATCCTGGGCGCATACGGCGTGGAGGCCATCCTGCGGGACGACGCCGTGCGCGCAAACATCTCGTGCCTCCTCCTGTGCGCGTCCGATCCGGTCGCTGCCTGGGGCGGCGCGAGGCTGCTCGAAGACGAGTTCGGGATGACTCCAGCCTTCATCACGGGGCCCGCGACCGACAACCAGGTCGGGCTCGACATCATCCGGGAAAGAACCGGGCTGGAAGGGGTGAACGCGGTCACCCACGGCGCTCGCCTCGGAGACGCCGTAGCCGCCCGCATCGGGCTGGGGGCGCATGCCTGAATCGATTCCCGCCATTGTACTGGGCGCATCCGGGTACGTGGGCGGCGAGCTGCTTCGCCTTCTCGCGTCCCACCCCTGCATGCAGCCGGCCGCGGTCGTGTCGCGAAGCCGGAGGCACGAGCCGGTGGAAACAGTCTTTCCGAACCTGCGTGGTGTGTGGCCGGACCTGCGCTTCACCGGCATCGACGACCTGCCCGACACGCTCGGTGACCGCTGCGCCATCTTCTCGACCGCCGCCCACGGAGCCAGCGCCCAACTGGTCGACCGGGCCCTCGGCGCCTGTGCGGAGCGGCAGTGCGTCCCGAGCGTGGTCGACGTATCCGCGGACTTTCGCTTTCGTGACGCCGAGGCCTACGAAGCCGTCTACGGGATCGAGCACGGCGCCCCGGATCGCATGCCGATGTTCCGGAGCCTGCTGCCGGAGCACGCCACCATACGCAAGCCCCGGCACGTCGGCCATCCCGGGTGCTTTGCGACCGGAATGCTGCTCGCCGCCATGCCGCTGATGCGCCCCCAGGCAAGGGGCCGCCCGGCCGGACGTAGTCGCAGCGCGCTGGTCGATCCCCGCCTGATGGTCAGCGCGGTGACGGGGAGTACCGGGGCGGGCCGCGCTCCCAGGCCCACGACCCACCACCCGACCCGGCACGCCAACATGTTCGCGTACAAGCCGCTCGCGCATCGCCATGCGCCGGAAGTGGAAGGGATCCTGAGGGCATCGACCGGCCGGGGCGTACAACTGCACTTCGTTCCGACGTCCGGCCCGTTCGCGCGCGGCATCTACATGGTGTTGCATGCACGGCTGCTCGACGGCGTTGACGCGAACCGGGTGCGTGACGCCTATGCCGATCATTATGCCAAGGCGGCCTTCGTGCACCTGGTCGATGCGCCGCCCAGGCTGAAGGACGTGGTGGGCAGCAATCACGCCCATCTGGCCACGGCGGTGAACCGGGGCACGCTGGCGGTCACGGTGGCGCTCGACAACCTGGTCAAGGGCGCTGCCGGAGGGGCGATCCAATGGATGAATGTGCTGCACGGGCTTCCCGAAACCACCGGGCTGACCACTCCGGCAGCGTCATGGATGTGAACGCGTGGCCCACCGCGAGCGGATCCGGCCTCAGCGGGCAGCGCCGGGCGCCGAGATGAACACACCAGCTCCGACCCTCGTTCCGGACGCGCGCCAGGCCGAAGCGCGGCATCTGGCCCAGGTGTACGGCCAGTTGCCTCTGGAGCCGGTATCGGGCCGGGGCGCCTATCTGCGGTGCGCCGACGGGCGCCGGCTTCTCGATCTCTACGGCGGGCACGCGGTGTGCGCGCTCGGCTACGGTCACCCGCGGGTGCTTGAAGCCATCCGCAGGCAGGCGGGCGAACTGATGTTCACCAGCAACGTGAACGCGCTGAGGGTGCGGGCACGGGCCGCCGACAAGCTGGCCGAGTTCGCGCCGGACGATCTCGACTGCGTTTTCTTTGTCAATTCGGGAGCGGAGGCCAACGAGAACGCCCTCAGGCTGGCCTGCAGATTGACGGGCCGCAGGCGCGTGGTCGCGCTGGAACACGGATTCCACGGCCGCTCGGCCGCCGCCGCCGCCGTGACCTGGCGGGCCCGCGAGCGCTGGTACGGCTTCCCGGACACCCCGTTCGACGTGACCTTCGTGCCGCGCGACGACGCGGCCGGAGCGGTTGCCGCCATCGACGACGAGACCGCAGCCGCCATCATCGAGCCCATCCAGGGCATCGCGGGCGCGTACGTGCTCCAATCGGACCATGTGCGTGCCTTGCGCGCGGCCTGCGACCAGCATGGCGCCCTCCTGATCGCGGACGAGGTGCAATGCGGCATGGGACGGAGCGGGAAACCCTTCGCGATCGAGCACACCGGCGTAGTGCCGGACATGCTGACCACCGCGAAGGCGCTCGGCGCCGGGTTCCCCTGCAGCGCGCTGATCATGTCACGAGCTCTGGGCGATCAGCTGCGAATCGGGGACATGGGCAGCACCTTCGGGGGCGGTCCGCTCGCGTGTGCGGTCATCGAAGCGGTGCTGGACACGATCCGCGAGGAGGGGCTTCTGCAGCAGGCGGCGATGCGCGAGAAGGAGATACGCGCCAACTGCCTCGCGGGACCGGTGCTCGGCATCCGGGGCCGCGGCATGCTGCTCGGACTCAAGTGCAGGACAAGCGCGCGCGAAATCCGCGATGCGCTCCTGCACCGGGACATCCTCACCGGAACCAGTTCGGATGCGTCATGGCTGCGCGTCATGCCTCCGCTCACGCTGCGGGCGTCGGAAGCGGCGCAGTTCGCCGAGGCCCTGGGCGCCATCGCGCAGGACGGCACGTGAAGCGGTCACGCGCCGCCGACCGGAGGTTTGCCGGCCTGCGCGCCGCGGCGCCCTACGTGCGTCTCTTCCGCGAACGCATCTTCGTCCTGAAAGTGGGCGGTGAAGTCCTCAGGAGTTCCGGGCGCATCGATGCTCTGATGGAACAGGTGGGGATCCTCAACTCCCTGGGGATCCGCCTGGTTCTCGTGCATGGCGGTGGGCCCCAGTCCACCGAACTCGCGCGCCGCCTGGGCCACGAGCCCCGCATGGTGGCGGGCCGCCGGGTCACGCGTTCAGAGGATCTGCGCGTCGCCGCCCAGGTTCTGAGCGGCGAGGTCAACACGGCCTTGCTGGGCGCGTGCCGAAAGGAAGGGATTCACGCCGTGGGCGTCTCGGGGGTCGACGCCGGCCTGGTGACAGCCACCCGCCGTCCGCCGATGCACATGGAGGGGGAGGGACCGGATCCCGTGGACTTCGGATTCGTGGGAGACATCGCAACCGTCGATCCCTCTTCGCTGCACGTCTTCCTGGACCAGGGGTGGGTGCCCGTCGTGAGCCCGCTTTCGGCGGATGCGGAGGGCCGGCTGCTCAACATCAATGCGGACACCGTGGCGAGCGCGCTCGCCCAGGCGCTCGAGGCCACGAAGCTCGTTTTCACCATGTCGGCGCCCGGCATTCTCCGCGACCTTGAGGATCCGGCGACGCTGATCTCCTACCTTGATCTTGCGGGGCTCCGCGAGTTGCACGAGCAGGGCGTGCTCGCCCGTGGAATGCTCGCCAAGGCGGCGGCCATCGAGGGCGCCATCGAGGGCGGCGTCCCCCGCGTGCACCTCATTTCCGGGAGCGCGCGCGACAGCCTGCTGCGCGAGATCTTTACAAACGAGGGCTCCGGCACCCTCATCGTGCGGAGCGTCGGAACGCTGTCGAGCGACGAGCAGCAGGCGGGCGAGGGGGGATAAGGAATCGAAGGGATGCGACAACTGCTATGCCGCGACTCTGGCAAGCAGACTGCTTCGCGATGCCTACCTTGCCCGCCCGCCGGTGGTGGATTCGGACGTCACGCGCGCCGACCCATTCGCCGTGCGCATCTGGCCGGAGCGACTCTCACAGCCGGAGAGGTGGCGCGATCCTCGAATGATCTTCGTCAACAGCATGAGCGACTTGTTTCATGCTGATGTCCCGGCGGAGTTTGTCCGCGGAATCTTCCGGACGATGCTCCGAGCTGACTGGCACACCTACCAGGTTCTCACCAAGCGTCCCAGCCGCGCCTTGCGCTTCTGGAGGCAGAATCGGGACCTGTTCGATGGTGGGCCGTTCCCCTCACACATCTGGCTGGGGGCCTCGGTTGAGGATCAGTCGGTGGCCTACCGCGTTCGCCACCTGCGGAGTGTTCCCGCGATGGTTCGATTCCTCTCCTGCGAACCACTCATCGGTCCGCTCCGGCTCGACTTGACGGGCATTCACTGGGTAATCGCAGGTGGAGAGAGTGGCCCGGTACGCCGCCCAATGAAGGCCGAGTGGATCATTGAGCTTCGGAATCAATGCCAGGTTGCGGACGTTCGGTTCTTCTTCAAGCAGTGGGGCGGGCACACGCCCAAGGCCGGAGGCCGTGAGCTTGAGGGCAGGCTGTGGGACGAGATGCCCCAGGCGGCCGCTGGCTGATGGGCGGATTCGAGGCTGACACACCCCACGTGGGCGGACTGGAAGATGACGGCCACTACACGCCGTCCATCAAGGAGCATTCGCTCCGCAAGATCAGGCTGCACAACCACTACGTTTCCGTCTTCAGTACGGCAATGAACGACAAGTGGCCTCAGCGCGCCTATCTCGCATGACCCACCTTGGCTATCAGGCAACAACACTTCACGAGGCGGCGGAGGCAGTCCGCCTAAGCCACGGCAACGTCCTGCAATACTATCTCGTGTTGTATAGCAAGGACCGATTGGCTAACAAGTTCTGGCGCGCGGCTCGCGACGCGCTGGATGAGCAACGCGGTCTTGGATTCTGATCTCACTCCCTTAATCGACCGTTCAGCCTCGGTGCGAATTCAGAGAGCAGCCAGCATGTCTTACCGGGACTGGGGTCGTCAGCTCCCCGGTCCCTCGAACATCCCCCCCGGCAACTCGAGCGACGCTTCCATGTTCTCGAAGTTGACGCGTGAGTAGCCGGTGGAATCCGGACGGCCCGCGGAGAGCAGGAGCGGGCCGTGCCGCGTCCACTCCGTCCAGGCCAGCGTGAAGGCGGGCTCCGGGTCGCTGGCGGTGCGCCAGTGCTGCCAGTAGGCCATCAGCCCCGTTTCAGGATCGACCCAGCCGCGGTACTTGTTCTGGGGGGTGCGCCCGACGGCGTCGAAAGTGAGTTCTGCCACTTCGTAGGCTCGGCCGTCCATCGCCATCTCCCCCAGATAGACGGTGTTGACCCCCGGGTCGGCCCACTTGTAGGGCATCAGGAACCAGTAGGTGTCGTTGATGAAACTGCCGTGGGCGCGGTCCGCGAGTGAGTCGGAAACGGCCGGGTCGGTGACGAGTTCGCCATCAAGCCAGATGCGTTCGCCCTCGGCGGGATTGCCGGTGTTGATCACGGCCACGATTTCCTGGTCCCCCGAGCTTCCCGCCATGCGGTACATCCCGCCCCAGACATCCCACCGGTGGGAACGCCGATCGAGGACCGGGCCCCCGCGGTCCACAACCCGGTCGAACGCGATGTAGCGCACCCGCTCCCATCCCCCGTCCGGCGCCATCTCCTCCATCATGCGCGCGTAGATGCGTTGGAGGTCCGGGTCCTCGAAGTACGTGCGGGGTCCGTCGTCCGCCGGAGAGCATGCCGATGTCCAGAGGGCGGCGGCGACAAGGACAGCGGGAACACGACGAATGACCGGGAAAGAGATGACACGCATGGGCTCCTCCATGTACTGATGGGCAGACACCGAAATACTAGACACGGGCGAGTCCCGCTGCCAGCGCCGGGATGCGGTCGGCTCGCGCTACCCTTCCGGCGAATACAACGTCGTAGTCAGGTAGCGCGCGCCGTCGTCGGGCGAGATGGCGGCGACGCGATGGCCGGGCCCGATTTCGCGCGCGATCTGAAGCGCGGCGTATACGATGCCGCCGCTGCTCATCCCCAGGAAGAGGCCTTCCTCGCGGGCGAGGCGCCGCCCCAATGGGAACGCATCCTCTTCGTACACCGTCATCACGCGGTCGAGCACGGTCCGGTCCAGGTTCTCCGGGATGAAGCCCGGTCCCATTCCCTGGAACTGGTGCTGCCCGCGTTCGCCGCCCGAAATGACGGGCGAGCGCGCCGGCTCGACCGCCACCACCTGGATGCGCGGATCCATCTTCTTCAGGAACCGCCCGGCCCCGCTGATGGTCCCGCCGGTCCCCGATCCGTACACAAAAACATCGATGCGCCCCTTCATGTCGGCCCAGAGTTCCGGCCCGGTGGTCTCGTAGTGGATGCGCGGATTGGCGGGATTGGAGAACTGGTCCGGGTAGAAGGCGCCTGTCTCCGATGCGATGCGCTCGGCTTCCTCTCTCGCCGCAAGCATGCGCCGCTCCGGGTCGGTGAGCACGAAATCGGCTCCGTACGCCGACAGAGTCCGCTTGCGCTCTTCGCTCATCGACGACGGCATGCAGAGGATGAGCCTGTATCCGCGCCAGGCCGCGATCTGCGCCAAGCCGATGCCGGTATTCCCGGAGGTGGGTTCGACGATGGTGCCTCCGGGCTTGAGCAGCCCACGTGCCTCGGCATCGTCGACCATCGCCCGCGCGGTCCGGTCCTTGATCGACCCGGCGGGATTCATGCCCTCCAGCTTGAGCCACACCTCCGCCATGGTCGGCTCCACGACGCGCGCGAGGCGCAGCGTCGGCGTCCGTCCGATCAGTGCATCGATCATGGTGGCTGCCCGGGGGTACCTACCCGGACGCCGCGCTGTCCAGATCCGGGTATTGCCTGTGGTGGTCGGTGGCGTCCTGGTACGCGCGCGCCACGGTCAACAGCTCGGTCTCGCGGAAAGGTTGGGCACAGAAGGTCATGCTCGTCGGGAGCCCGGCATCGTTGAAGCCGTTGGGCACCGCAAGGGCCGGATGGGTCGCGTAGTTGGTCATGCTGCTCGCGTTGCGGCCATGGCTGTACGGCGGCGGCTCATCGGACTGCTGCCCCGGCGGGCGGCGCGGCCCCCGCGGGATGAGATAGACATCCACCCCCGAGGTCGCCTCCGCGAGCTGCATCATCATCATGGTGCGCGCGCGCTGCGACTGCAGGTACTCGACCGCGGGAATCACCCTCGCGGAGCGTAAACCGTCGGCACGCGTCTGGCGGCCCAGCAGTTCCGCTCTGCCGGAACGGAGCAGCTCGTCGAAGAAGACCGCCATCTCCACGCTGTGCGCGGTGACGTTGATCGACCATTCGGGGATGTGAATGGGCGTCAGCATGAAACCGAGGGACTCGAGCTCCTCGAGGGTGCGCTGGTGCGCGGTTCGGTAGTCGGTTTCCTCGATCTCCTCGAACGCCCCCTCCAGGTACCCGACCCGCAGCCGGGTGGCCGAGCGGGTGCCGTCCCAGTTGAAGGGGAGGTCCTGCACGCTCAGGTCGAGGCCGTCGGGACGCGAAATCGCCCGCATCACCAGCGCGCAGTCCTCGGCGGAGCGGCACATCGGGCCCAGTCGATCCTGGGTCCAGGAGAGCGCCATCACCCCGTACCGGCTGATCCGGCCCAGCGTCGGACGAAGCCCGCTCAGGCCGCAGCGCGACGAGGGTCCCAGGATGGAGCCGCTGGTCTCGGTTCCGATCGAGAAGCCCACAAGCCCGGCTGCGGTAGCGGATCCCGGACCCGCCGAGGAACCACCGGAGCCCGTCGACGGGTCCCACGGGTTCATCGTCTGGCCCCCGAACCACTGGTCTCCTCCGGCCAGCTCGCCGGTGGTCAGCTTGGCGACCAGCACCGCGCCCGCGTCACGCAGCATCTCGATGATCGACGCGTCCATGTCGATGACCTGGTCCTGGTAGGCGGGTGAGCCCCAGGTGGTCTTGTAGCCGCGGGTCGCAATGATGTCCTTTGCGCCCCACGGGATTCCGTGCAGCGGCCCGCGGTACCGTCCGGCGGCGATCTCACGGTCGGCCGCGCGCGCCTGGGCCAGCGCCAGCTCGTCGGTGAGGGTGACCACGCAGTTGAGCAGCGGGTTGTAGCGTTCCAGGCGCTGCAGGTACATCTCGGTCAGTTCGACCGAACTCACCTGCCGGGTGCGAACGAGCTCCGCGAGCTCCCGCACGGTCCAGAATGCGACGTCTTCGAGGTTCGAGGGCCGCTCGATCCTCGGCAGGTCGCTCATCCTGAACGGAGTGACCGACCGGTCCACCTGCATGCCCGGGACCAGCGGGTTGAAGTGGAAGGGCGGCGAGATGTCGTTCGGGATCTTCAGTTCATGAAGTTCCTGATAATCGCTCAGCCGGTCGTTCACCGACTCGAGCATGCGTTCGCGCTCCTCCTCGCTGAAGTCGAGACCCGAAATCGCCAGCGCGTCGCCCAGCATCTCGGCGGTGACTTCCCGGGCACCGGCCTCCTGCATTCTGGCCCAGAGCACGCCGGGGAGGAGGGTGGCGCCCAGCCCGGTTCCGGCGAAATGGGCCATGAAACGTCGTCGGGTGGAATTGGAGTCGAGCATCGGGACAACCTCCGGTCCTGCGGTCTGATGGGGGCACCCATGAAAATGGGGACCATGGGCCGGCGGTGCCAACCGCGGCGCCTTCGGTCGGCGTCGGGCTATTTCGGCTGCGGCGACTCCGCTTCCAGCGCAATCACCAGCCCGCTGCGGATCTTGGGCTGAAACCAGGTCGACTTGGGCGGCATGATGCGATTCTGGCGACACACAGCCGCGAATTGGCGAAGGGTGACGGGCGCGAGCGTGACCGCGTAGCGGTACCTGCCACTGTCCACACCGGCCTGCAGGAAGTCGAGGTCGCGGTCGCCTCCCACGAAGTTGAGCCTGTGATCGCCCGGTTCGGCGATGCCGAGGACGGCTTCGAAGAAGTTGCGCTGGACGATGTCGGCGTCGATGCATTCGACCGCGTTGCGCTCGTCGTAGCTGCCGGGAAGCGGGCGCAGGCGGTACCAGGCGCGTCCGGTGTAAAGGCCAATCTGGTGCGTTCGGGCGGGCTGATGCGCTCCCGGGACCTCCTCGATCGCAAAGCGTTCGCGGAGACCCGCGAGCACCACCTCGTCCTCCAGGCCGACGTCGCGCACGAGGCGGTTGTAGGGCGCCAGCGACATGCGCTCCAGAGGGAAGAAGACGCACAGGAAGTGCTCGCGGTCGAGCATCGCGGCGGCCGCGCTGCGGTGGTTGCCGTCGGCGACGTAGGCCTCCGGCTCGGCGGCTGCGAGCGCGATCAGGCGCGCCTGGATGGAGGCGTCGTCGATCAGCCAGATGTCGTGGCGGCACCCGCGGCTGTCGTCGGCTCCGTGGTCGGGCCCGCGCTCCGACGCGAGTCGCTCGAGGGCGCGGGCGAACGCCCCCGATTTGTCCGGAACGGCGCAGTTGACCGTGCCGATGAACGCGGAGGTGGCCTCGATGAGCTGCGCCCGCCCGCGCGCCTTCGGTTCGCGGACGCCCTCGTTGCGGATGATGGGGGCGGCCGGGCTGGCGTCGGTCCGGATCTCGTCGATGCGCGCCATGCCACCGAGGCCGATCTGGTCAATGCTGGGACGGGCGGGGTCGTCGATGCGGTAGACGTAGAGCAGATCGTGCGCGGCGCGCACGCTGTCGCTGTCGATGAGCGCCCGCATGTTGGCGGCGGCGCGCGCGAGCGCGGGAGGAGATTCGGCGGCGACTTCGTCCTCCGCCCCCGGATCGCAGTGCGGCATGGTCACGCGGAGCACACTCTCGGGAGTCCGCCGGATCAGCGCGCGCACTTCTTCGTCGCTCTGGAACTCGTCGTAGTTGGGGGCGCTGACGCGGTCTGCTGCTGCGGCGTCGACCGGCACGAGCGCGCGGCGGATGGGGCGGATGGTGATCACGGGCCGGGGGCGCGGGGATAGTGGATTCGGCGGAGCGGTCGGAAGATCGCCTGGGGAGGGCCGGGCGGCAATCAGGCGGGATGGGCAGGTCATGGTGCGCTCGTGGGACGCCCGCCGAAGAATGGCCGGGCTTCCCATCCCGCGATCCCGGTTGGAGATTGTCCACCATGCGGTATTCTTCGTTCGCGCGCTCTACCGGCGTCGCCACCGCCCTGCTGTTCCTGTGCGCCGGCCCGGGATGGTCGCAGGAGACCGGCGGCTTCGCTCCCGGCGGCGGGCTGGCCGACGTACCCGGCATCCGAGTGGGTCACCACACTCTTGCGGAGCGTCCTACCGGGTGCACGGTGGTGCTGGCGCCCGAAGGCACCGTGGGGGGCGTGGATGTGCGGGGAGGGGCGCCCGGCACGCGCGAGACCGACCTGCTCGACCCGGTCAACACCGTCGCGATCGTGAACGCCGTCGTGCTCGCCGGCGGCAGCGCCTTCGGGCTGGACGCCGCCAGCGGGGTGGTGCGCTACCTGGAGGAGCAAGGGGTGGGATACCCGGTCGGCCCGGTCGTTCGCGTACCGATCGTGAGCGCGGCCATCCTGTACGATCTGGGCGTGGGCGGGGACTGGACCGTGCGTCCCGGACCCGAGTGCGGGTACCAGGCCGCGGTCGGCGCGACCGGCGATCCGGTACGATCGGGGAGCGTCGGGGCGGGCGCGGGCGCTACCGTCGGCAAGCTGGCGGGGATGGGCCGCGCGATGAAAGGCGGGGTCGGTAGCGCCTCCATCACGCTGCCCAGCGGGCTGGTGGTGGCCGCCCTGGTGGCGGTCAACGCGGTGGGCGACGTGATCGACCCCGCGACCGGCCGGGTGGTCGCGGGCGTGCGCAGCGACGACGGGACCACCCTGGCGGACGCCCGCGTCCTCCTGCGCGCAGGAGGACCATCGGGCGGGTCCGCCGGCCGGAACACGACCATCGGGGTGGTCGCCACCAACGCGCGCCTCACCAAGGCGGAAGCCAGCCGGGTAGCCTTGATGGCCCAGGACGGGTACGCCCGCGCGATCTACCCGGTGCACACCCCCGGCGACGGCGACACCACCTTCTCGCTCGCCACGGGCACCCTCGCCGACAGCGCGCGGGCGAGCGTCGGGCAGGTGGGCGCGCTTGCGGCCGACGTGGTTGCGGCGGCGATCCTGGACGCCGTGCGCAGCGCGACCCCCCTCCCCGGCCTCCCCGCCGCCGCCGACCTGCAGGCCCCGCCGCCCGACCACCCCGACCCATCGGAGCATCCCACCGCCCCGCAACCCACACCGGTCCCGCAGCCCGCCGCCGCCCGGCAACCCACCCCCACCCCGCACCCTTGAACACCACCCTCCTCCTCCTGCTCGCCTACTCGGCCGGGCTGATCGGCCTCGGGCTCTGGCTGGGGCGGCGGGTCTCCAGCGCGGGCGGCTTCTTCGTGGCGGGCCGGTCGCTCGGCCCCGGCCTGCTGTTCGCCACCGTCCTCGCCGCCAACATCGGCGCGGGCACCACCATCGGCGCGGCCGGACTGGGCTACCGGGACGGCCTCGCGGGCTGGTGGTGGGTGGGCTCCGCGGGGGTCGGCACCCTGGTGCTCGCGCTCTGGGTCGGGCCGCGCATCTGGGCGGTCGCGCGCGCCCGCGGCCACCTCACCCTGGGCGACTACCTCGACGACCGCTACGGCCCCTCGGTGCGGGCGATCATCGCCGTGCTGCTGTGGCTGGGGACGCTCGCGCTGCTGGCCGGCCAGCTCATCGCGATGTCCGATATCTTCACGGTCGTGGCCGGGTGGCCGCGGGGATGGGGGGTGGTGGTGGGCGGCGTGGTCGCCACCACCTACTTCGCCGCCGGCGGGCTCATGGTGGCCGCGTGGGTCAACCTGGTGCAGCTGGTCGTCATGGTCGCCGGGTTCGGGATCGCGCTCCCCTGGGCGATGTCCGCCGCGGGCGGCTGGGAGGCGGTAGTCGCCGCCGCGCCCGCCGACGGCATGAACTTCTGGCAGGGCGGCGAATCCGGCTGGATCTACCTCGCCCTGGTGGCGCCCGGCTTCGTCATCTCCCCGGGCCTCATCCAGAAGGCCTACGGCGCGGTCGACGCCCGCGCGATCCGCATAGGCCTCGCCGCCACCGCGGTGGCCCTGCTGGTCTTCGCCGCCGTCCCGCCGCTCTTGGGAATGGTCGCGCGCGTCTACGAACCGGCGCTGGCCGACCACGAGTTCGCCCTTCCGCTCGTGCTCACCGTGGGCGTTCCCCTGTGGCTCGGCACCCTCGGCCTCGCCGCCGTCTTCTCTGCGGAACTCAGCTCCTCGGACGCCATCCTTTTCATGCTCTCGACGTCGCTCTCGCGCGACCTCTACCGCCGCTTCGTCCGCCCCGACGCCTCCGACGCCTCCGTCCTGCGGGTGGCGCGCATCGCGGCGCTCACCGGCGGCGCGCTGGGCATCCTCTTGGCAGCCGTGCTCCCCGGGGTCATCGAGGCCCTCACGATCTTCTACGCGCTGCTCGCCGTCAGCCTGTTCGTGCCTGTCCTGGGTGGCCTCTACACGCGCCGCGCCGGCTCACCCGAGGCTCTCGCCGCGATCGCATTCGGGGTGATGCTCTGGGTGGCGGTCCGCACCGGCCTCATCGACAACCTGCCGCCGCTGCTCACCGCCAGCGTCGTCGGCCTGCTCGGCTCCGCCATCGGGTTCGGCGTGGTGCTGGGCGCACGGGCGATCCTCCGTCGCGACCCGCAATAGCAAGCGGCCCCCCCCCGGGCATCCCGTGCCGGGACCCGAGCCGGCCCGCCCGCCAAACCATCCCGCCGCCCCTCAGCGTCCGCCCGCCAAGCCCGTTCTACAGCCCGAATCTCTGCCCCTCCGTCGCCACCGAGAACCCGCGGCTCGCGATCTCCCGGGCCTCCGCCGAACCCTCATCCAGCGCGGGGTTGGTGTTGTTCAGGTGGATGAACGCGACCTCCGTCTCGCCCCGCGCGACCTCCTGCAGCAGATCCATCGTGTGCGGCACCATGGGATGGGGGATGTCCTCGATGTTGCGCCCCGGAACCTCGCCGGGGCTGTAGAAGGAGCCGTCCAGCAGGGCTACGTCCACGCCGCGCACGACCTCCGCGACATCCCGGTCCCACGCCTCCCAGCTGTCGATGTCCGGGAGATAGAGGAGGGAGCGGCTCGGACCCCGGAAGGTCCAGCCGACCGTGTCCGAGAACTCGGGACGATGGGGGACGGGGGTGGCCATGGCGGAAAGGCTGTCGTCGACCTCGTACCAGCGGTCGAACTCGACGGGGCGCAGATCGAGACGGCCCTCGTCCACAAGCAGGCTCCAGGGGCCGTTGGATGCGAGAAAGCCCGCCATCTCGGGGCTGCAATAGCACGGCGTGGGGGCGATCCCCAGGCCTTCCCGCCCCAGGTGGGCGAGTCCCAGGTAGTGCCCCATGTGCGCGTGGGTCAGAAAGATCCCGTCGAAGGGCCGCCGCTCCTGGGCGCGCGCTCTGAAACCCGGAGCGTCGATCAGGTCCATCTGCTGGCGGAGATCGGGAGAGGCGTCCACCAGGTAGTACCGGCCGGCGTCGGGCTCCACGATGGCGAGCGAGGACACATAGCGGGGCTGGTCGCGTTCGCGGGCCCGGTCGCACCTGGGCGCGTAGCACCCGGTTTGGGGCATGCCGCCATCCTGGGCCACCCCCAACACCAGCACGTAGGGATCCGCCCGCCGCCACGACGACAAGCCGGGACCGAGGAGGGCAGCCCCGGCCGCCGCACCCAGGAATTCCCGGCGGGAGACCCCCGCCCCACCTTGCCCGCGCACCTCACGTCGCTCGCCCATCCCGCGCTCCGTCGGCCCCCGGTACTTCTTCGGTCCTCGGTACGCCTTCGGCAACCCCTGCTCCTGCAACGATCCATCCATTTCACATGCTCCTATGTTCGCCGCGGCGGTCCCGGATGACCTTGTGAGCGCCCCTGTTGGCGACCGGCTGTCGAGCCGCAGTTTGGATTGTCAGGAATCCGCCACGCAACCCGGGGGGCAGGCAAAGACCGCGATGGCGCACGAGATCGAACGCAAGTTTCTGGTGCGGTCCGATGCATGGAGGGCCGCTCTATCGAGGTCCGGCGCGACCGGGGTCCGCATCCGGCAGGGCTACCTGTCCACCTCCAGCACCCGCTCGGTGCGCGTGCGCACGGCCGGCGAACGGGCCACGCTGAACGTGAAGGGCAACAAGGTCGGCCCGCGCGCCTCCGAGTTCGAATATGCGATTCCGCTCGCGGACGCGATTCAGATGCTCAGCGAACTATGCCGGCGCCCGTTCATCGAGAAGACCCGCTACGACATCCCCGGGCCCGACGGACACATCTGGGAAGTCGACGAGTTCCACGCCGAAAACGCCGGCCTGGTAGTCGCCGAGATCGAGTTGTCCCATGAGGACCAGACATTCGCCCATCCCCAATGGCTGGGTGAGGAGGTCACCGACGACCCGCGCTACCTGAACACCAACCTGGTGGAGCGTCCCTTCACCACCTGGGACCGGGATTAGGGCTCGCGGAACCGGCAGCCGCGACGCGTCTCCACTCTCGGTGCGGGCGCGCATTCACCACGGAGTGCTAACGGTTACCGGGGTCCCTCCGCAGCGTGTTGCATTTCCGCAGATGCAACAAATCGTTGCTTTTCCGGGGATGCAACACATTGTTGCCTTTTCGGTTTGGCAACACTCCGCAGAGTGGTGTGGACGACGAATGACGAGGGCTCGTGGGCTGAGCCCGGATCGTCACCGACCCGGTGGGCGCGAATGCGGCCCTGGACCCGAACCCGCCGTCGGCGGCGGATCCACCGCGGGCGGGTCGAGCGCCCGCACTTCCACCCGCGCGGTCCCCCTGTCGGCGATACCGAGCTTCACCGCCGCGATATAGGAGAGGTCGATGACGCGCCCCTCCACGAACGGCCCCCGGTCGTTCACCCGCACCACCACCCGGTTGCCCGTGTCGAGGTCCGTGACGCGCACGTAGGTGGGGAGCGGGAGCGTCTTGTGCGCCGCCGTCATGGCGTACATGTCGTAGGTCTCGCCCGTGGAGGTTGTCCGGCCGTGGAAGGGGTCGCCGTACCATGAAGCGATCCCGCGCTGTATATAATCCTTGCTCGTCTGCAGCACGCGGTAGCGAACGCCCAACTCGTCGTAGAACGCGGGATTGCCCAGACGCGACTTGTATTCCTGCCGCGGCCGCGCGTCGGGGGGGAGAGCGGCCCGCGCTGCACGCGGGGTGTTCACACGGAAACATCCCGTCGCCCCCAGCAGCACCAGAAGCAGCGCCAACCGTCCCGGGAACCGACGCCCGCCGTCGAGGCGCCATATCACCAGTAAATCACCAGCAGACATCATATCATGTCAGTAACCTGGCCGAACCCTCCGTCCTGCACCTCGAACCGCGCCCCCGTCCCCACCACTCCTACGCCCGCACGAGCTCCACCCGCGTCTGCCCCAGCACCTCCCGCAGTTCCCGCAAAGTCCCGGGCCCCGGATCCACGTTCAGCGTCCTGGAGCGCAACCGCCTGTCGCGCTCCCCATTGCCCGGGCGCCATAGCACTTCCACCGGGGCGTCTCCCGGATGTTCCCCGAGCATCTTCTTCGCCCTGGCGAAGGCGTCGTCCGGGACTTCGGCTTTCCCATCCAGCGCAATCCGCAGCGCCAGCCGCCCGGACGTGAGGACGTCGTTCAGAACCTCCACCTCGTCGAGGAAGATCGGCGGGTCGTCCTCGTCGCGCTCCCTGCCCGACACCTTGCCCCGGATGAGCACCACCGCATCCTGCTGCAGGGTCTCCCTGCCGGCCGCCCAGGCGTCGCGGAAGGCGAGCACCTGCGCGGTGCCGTGGAAGTCCTCGATGGTGATCCGCCCCCACTCCGAGCTGTCCCTGCGCGAGATCTGCCGCTGCACCTGGGTCACGACGCAGGGTATCTCCACGGAAGCGTTCGCGTGCCGGCCCAGCGTCGAGGTGTTCACCCCCCGGAAGACGTGCACGGCATCGCTGAAGCGGTCCAGCGGATGGCCGGAGATGAAGAAGCCCAGCGCCTCCTTCTCCTGGGCCAGCCGCTTGCGTTCCGGCCACTCGCGGACCGCGGGAAGCTCCGGCGCCGGATCGTCGGCCTCTTCCAGCCCTCCGAAGAGCGATTCCTGGCCGGCCTCCCGATCCGCCTGGCGCGCGTTCACGTCGGCGTAGGCGATGTCCAGTCCGGCCACCAACTGGCCCCGGTGTCCGAAGGCGTCGAGCGCCCCCGCCGCGATCAGCGCCTCGCAGGCCCGCTTGTTGAGCGCGCGCGTGTCGATGCGATCCAGGAAATCGAACAGCGTCTCGAAACGCCCGCCCTCTGCCCGCGCCGCGAGCACCGACTCGACCGCAGCCGCCCCGACCCCGCGCACCGCCCCGAGCCCGAATCGAATCTGGGCGCCCCCCGTAACCGTGAACTTCCACCCCGACTCGTTCACGTCCGGCGGCAGCAGCTCGAGGGGCTCCTCGAGTCCCGGAATGGAGCGGTGCAGCTCGCGGCTCTCGAGAATGTACTTCACGACCTGGTCGGTATTCGAAAGCACCGACGAGAGCAGCGCCGCCATGAACTCGGCGGGATAGTGGCACTTGAGCCACGCGGTGTGATAGGAAAGGAGCGAGTATCCGGCGCTGTGCGCGCGGTTGAAGCCGTAGCGCCCGAAGGTCTCGATCTGGTCGGCGAGCTCCCCGGCGACCTGCGGGTCCACCCCCTTGCCCGTGGCGCGCTCCCGGAAGGTCGCCAGCTCGGCGCGAATCAGCTCCGGGATCTTCTTGCCCACCGCCTTGCGCACGACGTCGGCCTCGCCCAGCGAATAGCCCGCGAGGATATTCACGATGCGCATCACCTGCTCCTGATAGACGATGATGCCGTAGGTGGGCTCGAGCAATTCCTCCAGCTCGGGATGCGGATAGGTGACTGGCTCCTGTCCCAGCTTGCGCCGGATATAGACGTCGGTCATTCCGGAGTCGAGGGGACCGGGCCGGATCAGGGCGTTGGTGGCGACCAGATCCTCGAAGCGGTCGCAGCGCATGGCTCGCAGCTTTCCCGTGGCCAGCGCGGACTCGAACTGGAACACGCCCGACGTGCCTCCGCGCGCGAGCATCTCGTAGACACGCGCGTCGTCCAGTGGAACGTCGTCCATGGTCGGATAGACCGCGCCCGTTTCCGGGTGGCGCAGCGCCCCGTACTTCGCCTTCACCAGTTCGACCGCGTCGTGGATGATGGTGAGGGTGCGGAGCCCCAGAAAGTCCATCTTGAGCATGCCCGCGTCGTCCACGCAGTTCATGTCATACTGCGTGACCACGTCCACGTCATCCGCGGGGCCGTCGCGTGACTGTCCCTGTTTCGCCGGCGCCTGGGTCGCGCCGTTCCCGCGCACCCCGCTCCCGCGCGACTGGACGCACACGGGCACATAGTCGGAGAGCGGTCCGGGCGCGATCACCACCCCGGCGGCGTGCACCGACGCGTGCCGGCTCAGTCCCTCCAGCGTGCGCGAATAGTCGAAGAGCTTCCGATAGCGCTCGTCCGTCCGGTACAGCTCCCTGACGTCGGATATCTTCTCCAGCGCCTGCGCAATGGTCAGCGCCTGGCCCGGCTGATTGGGGATCATCTTGGCGATGCGGTCGGTCTCGCTCGGCTTGAAGCCGAGAGTCCGGCCTACATCCCGCACCACCGCGCGCGACTTCATGGTGCCGAAGGTGATGATCTGTCCCACGGCGTCGCGGCCGTATTTGCGCCGCACATAGTCGATCACCTCGCCCCTGCGCTCGAAGCAGAAGTCGATGTCGATGTCCGGCATCTCCTTGCGCTCCGGATTCAGGAAGCGCTCGAAGAGGAGTCCGAACTCCAGGGGATCGATATTGGTGATCCAGAGCGAGTAGGCCACCAGCGAACCGGCGGCGGAGCCCCGTCCGGGCCCGACCGGAACACCGTGTTCGCGGGCCCAGCGCATGAAGTCCCAGGTAATGAGGAAATATCCCGCGTAGCCCGTTTCGGCGATGACGTCGAGCTCATAGTCAAGGCGCGCGCGCACTTCGTCGGGAAGCGGATCGCCGTAGCGCTGCTTCGCCCCCTCGATGCTCAGATGCCGCAGATAGCCGTCACTGTCCTTATGGTCCCCGGGAATGGGAAACTCGGGCAGGAAGTATTTCTTTTCGAAGGAGACGTCGACCTGGTCGGCGATCGCCAGCGTATTCTCCAGCACTTCGGGATGGTCCGGAAAGCGCTCGGCCATTTCGGGGCCCGACTTGAAGTAGAGCCCCTCGTCGTAGCGCATCCGGTTCTCGTCGTCGTGGTCCTTTCCGAGCCCGATGCAGAGGAGAATGTCGTGCGCGCTGTGATCCTCGGCGTGCAGAAAGTGAGCATCATTGCTGGCCACCACCGGCAGCCCGGTTTCCCCGGCGAGCCGGAACACCTTCTCGTTCACCGTGTCCTGGCCCGGGGTGTCGTGCCCCTGCACCTCCAGGAAGTACCGGTCCCCGAAGACGTTGGCGTGCCACTCCGCCGCCTCGCGCGCCGCCTCCCGGTCGTCTTCGGCCAGCCGGCGCGCCACCTCCCCCGCCATGCACGCGGAGGTGCAGATCAGCCCGGCCGAATGGCGCGCGATCACCTCGCGGTCTATGCGCGGCTTGTAGTAGAAGCCCTCCAGGTACCCGATGGAGGAGAGCTTGATCAGGTTCTGGTAGCCCTCGCGGTCGCGGGCGAGCAACACGAGGTGGTAGTACGGCTTCCTGATCTCGCGCCCGCCCACGCGCATCGGCTCCTTGTGGCGCCGGTCGCCGGGAGCCACGTACGCCTCCATGCCGATGATAGGCCGGACGCCCTCCTTCTCCGCCGCCTTGCGGAAGGTCCAGGCGCCGAAAAGGCACCCGTGGTCGGTGAGGGCCAGCGCGGGCATCTCGAATTCCTTCGCCTTGCGGACGAGGTCGGTGATGCGGTTGGCGCCGTCGAGAAGCGAGAACTCCGAGTGGCAGTGGAGATGGACGAAGGACAAGGGCGGCTCGGTGCTGGGGTCGGGAGGGAAGGACGCCGGGGCGACGCCGTCGGACACCTAATAGATGCAGGAGAGCGCCCGGCGCGAAAGGGGCTCCCTGGGGGTCGCTTCGCGGATGTCGATGACGCGCGACGCCCGGGCCGCGCGCGGTCCGCGCGTGCCGCCGGAGCGGTGGATCAGCGCTGTTGGGCCACCGTTCTCGCCAGGTCGAACACCTCGTCCACTTCGAGCGCCTGCATGCACCAGAAGGCGCCGTCGCAGGTTGGCCGGTTGCCGCAGGGCGCGCAGGGCTGGAGCTCCAGCGCGATGCGGGCCCGCGCGTGCGGTGCTTCGCGATAGGGGATGTTGGATCCGAAGAGGAGGACGGAGGGCCGGCGGAACGCGACCGAGACGTGCGAAAGGCAGGTGTCCACGCCGAGGAAGAGCCCGGCGTGCCTCACCACGGCCGCCGCTTCGCCGAGGCGCGTGCGGCCGGTCAGGTCGATGATCAGGGGAGGCGAGCCGGAGCCCGTGGTCTCGTCTCCCGCCCGCCTATCCTCCGGTACGCCGCTGGCTCGACCCGGTCCCTTGGGCTCCACACCGGCGGCGGCGATGCGCCGCGCGGCTTCGCGATCCGCAGGTCCGCCCAGAATGACCACGGGCAGGCCCAATTCCGCACGGATTCGCCCGGCGATCTCGCCCCAGCGGTCCTCGAACCAGTGCTTCTGGGGCCGGGTGGTGAAGGGGGCGAGCGCCGCGTAGCCTCCCTCCAGACCATGGTCGGCGATGAAGCGTGCCGCGAAGTCCTCCTCCCCGTCGCTGAGGACCAGGTGCAGCGCCAGCGCGTCGTCTGGGAGCCCGAGGGCGTCCGCGAAGTAGGGGTACTGCAGGCTGGTGCTCCCGGGGGCCGTGCCGTGGCGGGGGACGGTGCCGGTCATCAGCATCCAGCTGCCCTCCTTCGAGCCCAGCCCGATGCGCACGCGGGCGCCCGAGAGCCACGCCACCCATCCGCTGCGCAGGAGCCCCTGCAGATCGAGAGCGATATCGAATCCGGGCGCCCGAAGCCTCGCGCGAAGTTCCCGAAACGCACGCCAGAGCGCCCCCCAGCGTCCGGCCCGGATCATGCTCTTCCACGCGGCGCGGTCCCAGACGATGATTTCGTCGAGATCCTCGTGATGTTCGATCATGCTGCGGGCGTGGGATTCCACCGCCCACGCGATGTGCGCCTTCGGATAGCGGCGCCTCAGAGCCTGGACTACGGGCGATGCCAGCAGCACGTCACCGCGCGCGCTGAGGCGCACGAGAAGGATGGCCCGGGGGGCGTCGGGAAGCGCGAACAGCGAGGTTGGCACGGGGCGTTGCGATGCTCTCTTGATCGGCATGGCCGGAGGCAGGACTACCGCCGAACTGCCCGATGGTGAAGATTCGCGTCAGGCGAATGATGGCGAGGTCGAACGAAGACGATGGGCGAATGATAACCCTTGGGGACACGCGCGGGACCTGAACGAGATGCTCCGCTACGACCTCTTCTACCTGATGGCCGCGCTGCTGGCCAGCCCCGTGGTTGCAGCTCGCCTGCTCGCCACCGGGAAGCGGAGGACCGACTGGCGGGGGCGCTTCGGACATGTGGGGGTGCTCGACGTGCCCTCTTCGCCGAAGGACGGCGCACCCCCAGGGCCTGCGGACTCGGTGGACCGATCCGCCGGTCACGCGGCGGGCGAGGTGAGCGGTGCTCCTGCTCGCCGCCGCCCCACCGTGCTGGTCCACGGCGTCAGCGTAGGTGAGGTTGCCGCGATGCGGCAGCTCGTCGGCCTGCTGGCGGCGCGTACGCGGGTGGTCGTGAGCAGCACCACCGACACCGGGGTCGCGCGCGCGCGTGTACTTTACAGGAGCCGACACGCGGTGGTCCGTTATCCCCTCGACCTCTCCTGGATGGTGCGCCGCTTCCTGGACGCCGTGCGCCCGGACGTGGTGGCCCTCGCCGAGCTGGAGGTGTGGCCCAACTTCGTGACCGAGTGCACGAGGCGGGGCATTCCCGTCTGCGTGGTGAACGGCCGGCTGAGCCCGTCCAGTTACCGCGGCTACCGGCGCGCGCGGGCGTGGCTGCAGCCCGTCTTCCGCCAGCTCGCGGCCGTGGCCGCCCAGAACGAAGGGTACGCCGACCGCTTCATCGACCTGGGTGTCCCCCGCGACCGGGTGCGGGTCACCGATACGATGAAATGGGACACCTCGAGCCGCCCGCCCCCGGGCAGCCGCCCCTCCGACCCCGACCCCGCCGCAGCCGAGGCGCTCGCCACCGCCCTCGGCCTCGACCGCACCCGGCCCCTCATCGTCGCCGGATCGACCGGGCCGGGCGAAGAGAAGGAGCTGATCGCCACCCGCCCCCCCGCCGCCCAACTGCTCCTGGTGCCCCGAAAGCCGGAGCGGTTCGACGCCGTCGCCGCCCTCCACCCCGCGATCCGCCGCCGAAGCCGCGCCCGGAGCGGCCCCACCGACCTCTTCCTCCTCGACACCATGGGCGAACTTGAGCTGGCGTACGCGCTCGCGGATGTCGCCATCGTGGGCCGAAGCTTCGCACCCATGGGCGGGTCGGATCCCATTCCCGCGGTCGCCGCCGGGTGCGCGACCATCATCGGCCCGCACCACGAGAACTTCACCGACGTGGTTTCGGCTCTGGCGGCGGGCGGCGGCATTACCGTGACGGACACCCCCATGGCCGCCGCGACCCGCCTCCTGGATGATCCGGACGACCGCCGCCGCATGGCTCGAAGCGGCCAGCGCGTCATCGAGGAACACCGCGGCGGCTCGGCGCGCACTGCCGACCTGGTGTTACGGCTGCTGCGCTCCCAACCTGGATCACGCTGGAAGGAGGACCGGGAATGAGCGAGAAGCGGGAGAAGCCGTCCTCCGGCCTCAGCTCCCCCTCCACACAACGCCCACCTTCAGACCCGTTTCCCCCGCGTCCAGAACGGTCGGGACCGTAACGCCCACCTCGGTGAATTGCGCGGTCCACTGCTCGTTGCAGTAGGGCGTGTGGCTGGCTTCGACGCGCAGCGCGAGCCCGTCTCCCAACCCCTTCTCCAAGCCGAAGCCGAAGGTGAAGGCCTGGTGGTTCAGGTCGCGCGCATCGGTTCCCGAAACGAAATCCGAGGGCCCGCAGCCGGCCGGCAGCATGCAGCCGTTGAAGCGATTCGTCAGCTCGACCTGTGCGAGGCGGATGCCCCCAAGCAGAAACAGCGTCGCATCCATCGACGCCAATGCGCCCGGACTGCCGCCGATCTCCATGGTCAGGCCGAAGCTTCTCTTCCGCTCGAACGTCCACTGATCCGGCCAGCTCTCGCCAAGCTGATTGCGTCCCGGCGAATCCCCAACCCCGGTCAGCTGCCCGTCCACGGCGGCAAAATGGAGCGCGGCGTCCACGCGCGCGCCCATGTGGAACCCGCTCCCGCCCAGCGGCGCCCGATAGCCGAGGAATGCACCCACCCCGCTCCCCCACGTATCGGCGGCACCCTCGTCCATGACCAGCGTCCCGCGCCGCGGTGGGGGAACCAGGGTGTTGGCCGCGGTATTGTCGACCGTCTTCGCAAGAGTGGCCTTGACGCGCTCCATCGGGACGAGGACGCCCGCGCGGAAGGCTCCGCTCTGAGCCGAAACCGCCCCCGGAACCAGGAGCGCCGCAAGGAGGAAGAGCGTAGTCCTGCCACGTCGTCGAATCAGCATCGCATCAGCCTCCCGGCCTGCCCGGCAGTCCCATCCTCATCTATGGACGCCCCCGTGACGCAAGCGTTCTGGAGAACCGGTCGAGCGGGCG